>SVQE01000063.1 GCA_015065505.1 Oscillospiraceae bacterium | reverse complement strand
GCCGACAAATTTTGACCGTTCGGCAGTTCTTTTTGTTCGCTTCATCTGCCACCGGCAGCGCTCGCAAACGAACCCCCACAATTCGTCATTCGTAACTCGTAATTCGTAATTCAAAAAATGCCCTCATAAGAGGGCGTTTTTTGTTAGTCTATTTCAACCGATATTTTTGCATCTCTTTTGGTTGCAGCGGCACGCATAACAACGCGGATTGCCTTTGCTATTCTGCCCTGCTTACCGATAACTCTTCCCATATCGCCTTCGGCAACATGAAGATGATATACAACTACGCCTTCTTCATCAGGCTCATTAATATCGACTGAAACCTCGTTTGGATTATCAACCAAACCTTTAGTTATGGATATCAACAATTCCTCCAAAGAAAACACCTCCTGTTATTCCTAATTAATAATATGCTTAGGAATTAAAGGATGCCTTCTTTTTTGAAAATGCTCTTAACAGTCTCTGTGGGCTGAGCACCGTTTGCAATCCACTTCTTAGCCTTATCTGCATCAATATTGATTTGGGCAGGCTCTGTCATTGTGTTATAAGTTCCGATTTCCTCGATGAAACGACCGTCACGGGGATATCTTGAATCTGCAACAACAACACGATAGAAAGGAGCTTTCTTTGCGCCCATTCTGCGAAGTCTGATTTTTACTGCCATTTTTCTTACCTCCAAGTAATTTAAGTATATGTTAAAACTATTATAACCAAAATAATTTTGGGTTTAACCTGAATATTGTTTGAGCAAAGCGAGTAACCCATTCTCGGCTCCCTTTGCGAAAGGGAGCTGTCGCGAAGCGACTGAGGGATTAACTGTTTGAGCAATGCGAGTAACCTATTTGGCGCCTCTGTGCAAGGAGAGCTGATTTTATAATCCGAAAGGATTGCTGCTGCCCTTCTGGGAATTGCCCATAAGCTTCTGAGCCATTTCGGGATTCTGCTGCATTAAGCGGCGCATTTTCTTGCTGATTTTCGGACCTTTGTTTCCGCCGAACTGCTTAAACATTTTCTGCATCTGCTTGAACTGTGAAAGAAGCTTGTTAACATCCTCAACAGTTTTGCCGCAGCCTGCTGCAATTCTTCTTTTTCTTGAAGCATTGATGATTTCGGGCTTTGCTCTTTCCTCTTTAGTCATTGAATAAATTATTGCCCTCATTTTATCAAAAGCTTTTTCATCAATATCCTCATCGTTAATCTGCTTGCCGATTCCGGGAATAAGCTTGATTGTATCTTTAATCGAGCCCATTCTTTCAAGCTGTTCAAACTGGTCGAGCAAATCATTTAAGTCGAACTTATTCTTTGCAAGCTTCTTTTCAAGCTCGGCTGCCTTCTTCTCGTCAAGAGCAAGCTCTGCTTTTTCGATGAACGAAAGCACGTCACCCATTCCGAGAATACGGGATGCCATTCTGCTTGGGTGGAAGGTTTCAAGGTTATCAAGCTTTTCGCCCGTTCCGACAAACTTAATCGGCTTGCCCGTTACGGCTCTTACCGAAAGGGCTGCACCGCCCCTTGTGTCGCCGTCGAGCTTTGTTAAGATAACACCGTCTATGCCGAGTGTTTCGTTGAAGCTCTTTGCAACGTTAACCGCATCCTGACCAGTCATTGCGTCGATAACAAGAAGGATTTCGTGGGGATGAACGGTTGCCTTGATATTTGTAAGCTCAGCCATGAGCTGTTCGTCGATATGAAGTCGGCCTGCGGTATCTATGATAACATAGTCGTAGCCGTAATCCTTGGCGTTTTTAACTGCCTCTTCGGCAATGTGAACGGGATTTTCGGTTCCCATTTCAAAAACGGGGGTGTTAACCTGCTCTCCGACAACCTGAAGCTGTTTAATTGCGGCAGGTCTGTATACGTCGCAGGCAACAAGCAAAGGTCTGTGCCCTTCTTTTCTGAGCTTGTTTGCAAGCTTTGCGCTGTGGGTTGTTTTACCGCTTCCCTGAAGTCCGCACATCATAACGATTGTGGGAGGATGGTTTGCGATTGCAATTCTTGCCTCGTTGCCGCCCATAAGCTCGGTGAGCTCTTCGTTAACGATTTTTATAACCATCTGACCCGGGGTCAGCGATTCCATAACATCTGCGCCGATTGCGCGCTCTGTTACTTTCTTTGTAAATTCTTTTGAAACCTTGTAGTTAACATCCGCTTCGAGAAGTGCAAGCCTGACCTCGCGCATTGCCTCTTTAACGTCGCTCTCGGTCAGCTTTCCCTTGGCACGAAGCTTTTTGAATGAATTTTCAAGGCGTTCACTAAGTCCTTCAAATGCCAACTTCTCACTCTCCTAAATAATCCGCAAGGGATTTGATTTTAACAACATTATCGTTTATCTCTCTTGAAAGGCTGTGGTTGAGGTTATATTCATATATAACATCTGCACATTCCTTGATTTCCTCAAGACCTTTTCTGAGTTCATTAAACTTTTCGCACAGACAGAGCTTCTTTTCCATTTCAAGCATCTGAGCCTCAGCCCTTTTGATTGAATCGCGCACGCCCTGGCGTGTTATGCCCTCATTCTGTGCTATTTCGGATAAAGAAAGGTCTTCGTTATAGTAGTAATCAAGAAAGTCGCGCTGCTTTTCGGTTAGCATTTCGCCGTAGAAATCAAGCAGATTTGATATTTCAAGATTCTTTGCCATAATAACCTTCCTTTCCGTTTCAAAGTTTGTGTGTAAAGCACTTTATCTTTACAGTGGTGTTATTATACTAAAAGAAACAGGCGTTGTCAAGGGATAAAAACAATAATTTTTTCAACAAAATTTCGATTAAAAATCATAACACAAGTTGTTGTGTAGTGGATGAAAATAAGCACAAGTTAAGTTTCGAGCTGCGAGCTGCGAGTTCTCGGAGCGCGGATATGCGCCGAAGGTTTAACATTTGTTTCATTTAACGAATTTGTAGGGCGCGACGCCCTCGACGCGCCGTTGCAATAACGCATTTGTTACAACCCCTCCGACTGCCAAGGCAGCCACCTCCCCTTACACAGGGGAGGCTTTTATTAATTGACCGAGCGCAGCGAGAAACCTCAACTCTTCACTCTTAACTCTTAACTATTCATTCAATTAAAATAACAGTTGACAAGCCATTATACTATACATTATTATATAATAGTAATTATATTCCTTAACGGAGGTAAATATATGGATTTTTTAGAAACCGTTAAAAGCCTGTTTTCGGCTTTTGGTGAGTTCTACGACCCAACTCCGGGTGCAGCACTCGGCGGATGGGGCGACGGATTAAAAATGCTTCTGATGATTGCAATAGGCGCTGTGCTTGTTTTTCTTGCAATCAAAAAAGAAATGGAACCCACACTGCTTTTGCCGATGGGCTTCGGAACAATTCTTGTTAACCTTCCCCTTTCGGGCGCAATTACCGAAAACTTAACCGAAGGCGAAGGGCCGATATCTGTTTTATTCAATGCAGGTATTGCAAACGAGCTGTTTCCGCTGCTTTTGTTCATCGGAATCGGCGCAATGATTGACTTCGGTCCTCTGCTCAAAAACCCGTGGTTAATGCTTTTCGGAGCGGCGGCTCAGTTTGGTATTTTCTTCACCTTTGTTATGGCAGGCTTCTTCTTTGATATCAACGATGCAGCCTCAATAGCCATTATCGGTGCTGCAGACGGTCCTACCTCAATTTTCGTTGCAGATGTTCTTCACTCAAAATATCTCGGAGCTATTATGGTTGCCGCATATTCGTATATGGCGCTTGTTCCGATTATTCAGCCGCCCGTTATCAAGGCTGTTACAAGCAGAAAAGAACGCCTTATCAGAATGCCCTATAAGGCAGGCGAGGTTTCAAAAACAACTAAAATTATGTTCCCCGTTATCGTAACAATCGTTGCAGGTCTTGTTGCTCCTGCATCTGTTGCACTCGTTGGTTTCCTTATGTTCGGTAACCTTATCAGAGAATGCGGAGTTCTTAATTCACTCAGCGAAACCGCACAGAATGCTTTTGCAAACTCAATAACAATTATGCTCGGACTTGCAGTTGCATCAAGAATGTACTGGAAAGAATTTGTTAAAGTTGAAACCCTTATGATTCTCGGTCTCGGACTTATTGCATTTGTTTTCGACACCGTCGGCGGCGTTATGTTTGCAAAAGTTATAAACATCTTTATGCCCAAAAACAGAAAGATTAACCCGATGATTGGCGCCGCAGGTATTTCGGCATTCCCGATGAGCGGACGCGTTGTTAATCAGTTAGGCCTTAAAGAGGACCCGCAGAACTTCCTGCTTATGTATTCAATCAGTGTTAACGTTTCGGGTCAGATTGCTTCGGTTATCGCAGGCGGTCTTATCCTTGCACTTGTTGCACATTAAAATAGGGAGGGATAATTATGTTAAAGAAAATGAAAAAATTCAGTTTCGCTCTGATTCTTTCTCTTATGCTTATGGTTTTCTCGCTTACGGCAGTTCCTTGTTTCTGTGCCTATGCCGATGAGGAAACAACCTTTGCCGCTGAAGATATTGTTGATATCGAAGAAGCAGAAAACAAAGAAGCCAAAGACGAAAAAGAATCTGAGGAAGCT
The DNA here is from genome assembly GCA_015065505.1 of Oscillospiraceae bacterium. Taxonomy (GTDB): domain Bacteria; phylum Bacillota; class Clostridia; order Oscillospirales; family Acutalibacteraceae; genus Eubacterium_R. The sequence goes on along the minus strand of SVQE01000063.1, from coordinate 8,565 downwards.
TCAGATTCCGCACTCATTGAAACAATAGGCGCAACGCCTGCAGAAAGCGAAAACGCAGAAACAGCCAAAGACGAAAAAGACAAAGATGAGCCCGATTCAGAATTTGGATTCCGTAAGGATTCCTGGAGAAATACCCTTCCTTCCCTCGTAATAGGAATGGTTGGAATCTTCCTTGTTATCGGTATAATCATTATTGCAACCTATTTGCTTAATAAAGCGTTTTCAAAGAAAAAGGATAAAGAAGAATAATAGCAAAAAACAGCGGTTCGTTTGACCGCTGTTTTTTTAGTGGTTAGTTAAGTTGCGAGTTCCGAGTTCCGAGTTCCGAAATTCGTAATTCTCGACCAACGGTTCCCAAAATTTGTTTCGGCTTGGAGCGCCGACAAATTTTGACCGTTCGGCAGTTCTTTTTGTTCGCTTCATCTGCCACCGGCAGCGCTCGCAAACGAACCACTTCGTTCGGTCAATTATAAATCGGAGCGAAGCGACCCGAAATTCGTAATTCGTAATTCGTAATTCGTCATTTTTAATATTCATCAAGAAAAGAATGATATTCACCATCCTTTTTATATCCCGGGAAGGTGTCGAGGCAGACGGAATGAATGCTTTTGAAAATGCTGTGTTCAATTCCCGGGTTTTCCTTTTCAAGCTGCTTTATCAGCATTTTTATTTCCTGCCTTTTTGATTTGCCGATGCCGTCATCCGAATTTGAATATTCATCAACAAAGCGGCAGGCGCACTGCAAAAATTCAAGATTATTGTGGTTTTTCCACTTAATAATTGCCTCTTCCTTTATGCAATACATCGGTCTTATAAGCTCCATTCCCTCAAAATTTGTTGAATGAAGCTTGGGCAGCATTGCCTGAAGCTGTGAGCCGTAGAACATACCGAGAAGCGTTGTTTCAATAACATCGGTGAAATGATGCCCGAGTGCAATTTTATTGCAGCCGAGCTCCTTTGCCTTTGCATAGAGGTGTCCCCTTCTCATTCTTGCACAAAGATAGCAGGGCGAGCCTCCTGCATTATTTGCAATTTCAAAAATACTGCTTTCAAAAACAGTTATCGGCACTCTGAGCTTTTTTGCATTATCCTCAATCTTCTTTCGGTTTTCGGCATTATAGCCGGGGTCCATAACAAGAAAAACAAGCTCAAAATTTGTTTCGCTGACCCTTTGAAGCTGCTGCATGAGCTTTGCCATAAGCATTGAATCCTTGCCGCCCGAAATGCATACGGCAATTTTATCGCCTTCGTTAACAAGCTCATAGCTTTTAACCCCTTCAATGAAGGGGTTCCATATTTCTTTTCTGTATGTTTTGATTATTGAGCGTTCAATAATCTGATATTCTTCAAGTTTTCTTTTCATAGTTTATATAAGTTTGGAGGGTGTAGAGTGGAGAGGGTTAGTTGAGTGAAGAATGAAGAGTGAAGAGTGAAGAGTTGAGGGGCGCGGAAATGCGCCGTAGGTTTGATATTCGTATCATTTAACAAATTTGTAGGGCGCGACGCCCTCGACGCGCCGCAGAGAAGAGTTCGTTTCATTCATCCGCTATTGTAACAAATGCGTTATTGCAACGGTGCGTCCGGGGGTCGCACCCTACGATTGTTCGCCGAAACGCATTATATAATAGCCGACCGCAGGTCCCTCAACTCTTCACTCTTCACTCTTCACTCTTCACTCAACTAACCTCTCCCAAACGAACCTTAATTCGTAATTATATCAAATTCTTAATAACTTTCGATGCAATAATCAGCCCTGCCGTTGGCGGAACAAAGGCGCTTGATGCAGGAACGGTTCTTTTTTCGATTCCCTCTTCTTCAATAAGCGCCTGCAGTGCAGCTTCATCGGGCTTCATTGCCTCTTCCTTTGAATAAAGCACGCATAAATGATATATGCCAAGCTTTTTAAGCTCTCTTCGCATAACCTTTGCAAGAGGGTCGTAGCTTGTTTTGCTTATATCGGTTATTTCAAAGCGCGTCGGGTCAAGCTTATTCCCCGTTCCCATTGAGGAAATCAGGGGAATTTTTTTATCCGTGCAGATTTTTGCAAGAAGAAGCTTTGACTTAACGCTGTCTATCGCGTCAACAACGTAATCAAAGGAATCAAAATCGAATTCACCTGCTGTTTCTTCATTGAAAAAGGTTTGATGCTTATTAACTTTGCAATCGGGGTTGATATCAAGAATGCGTTTTTCCATAACATCAACCTTGCTCTGACCAACAGTTGAATGCAGCGCAATAATCTGGCGGTTTATATTCGTTACGCTGACGGTGTCGTTATCAACAATATCAATCTTTCCGATGCCCGAGCGCACAAGCGCTTCGCAGACATATCCGCCAACGCCGCCTATTCCGAATACCGCAACCCTGCTGCTGCCGAGCCTTTTTATTGCTTCGCTTCCGAGCAAAAGCTCTGTTCTTGAAAACTGATTCATATTCTTATCTCTGATTATTCAAAGCATTTAAGCGCATTATCAAGGTTGATTTTATCAAAATGCTTAAGCTTTTTGCCGTTATACAAAATACTGCTGTCCTTCATTTCAAGCTCAAGGCTTACAAGTCCTGTAACCTTCGGGAGCTTTGAAAAGATAATCTTATTGCTTCTGATTTCATAAACGCCCTCACCCTTTGAATACTGAGCGTCAAAGCCTTCAATATTCTCGGGGCTGAAATATGCAACAACAGCTTTTCCGTCGGTGTTGAAATCCAATGCGTAGCAGATTTCGTTATCAGCGTCAACAAGATACCAGACGCCCTTTCTGATATATGCGCTTTTATCGGCAGTTGTTGATTCGGTTGTTTTCTTTGCTGTTGTGCTTTTAACAACGCTGCCGGCAAGAGATGCGGTGGTTTCGGTTTCAGAGCTCTGAGCCTGAGTTGTTGACTGATTATTGTTATTATTCACCGCAATAACGGCAACTGCTGCAGTTACGGCGAGTATAACAACAATAAAAACCATAGTTAAAAACTTATTCTTTTTCATAACATCACCCTTATAATTATTTTTTAATTCTTCAATCTTATTCGTCCTCTTCGCTCGCAGCTTGCTTTTTGGGCTTTTTCTTTAAAAATCTGTATGCAATAAACGCGCCTGCAATCAGACAAACCGCAATTATTATAACCGTTACCGTAACCCTTGCAGGAACATAGCCCTTTGTTTCAAGCGAAATATCATCGGGCAGCAGATAAAGCGAATCGCCCGTATTTTCCCCGTATGCAACGCGGATAACATTAACGCTGTTTGACTTCAAGTCAACCTTAAACGAGCTGCCGTTTGCTTTGATTTCCTCTTCTCTCGGCGCAACCCTTTGTCGGTTAATCTCATTTGACGCCGATTTATATCTGTGGCTTAAATACTGATTTGAAACAGCATTAATATTATCAAAGCCGTCGAGATTTATATTAATCTTCTTTGATGAGCCCGTATTTACAAGCTTTATGTAAATAATCTGCTTATCCTTATCAACGGTAACGCTCTGATAAACCTCTTCGTCAACCGAAGCGGTTTCAACATATTCGCTTCCCGTATTATTTGAAAACAGCATCTGAACATAGTAGTCGGGCGTTAACGCCATTCCTTGGGAATCAAACCATATCATATTTATATCCCAGCCGTTTGCATTAACCTTTGCAAATGCAGGTGCATAAGACGACATCTTAACAATATCGCCGTTTCTTTCAAGCCCCGTAAGATAGCTTGCAATTTCAACTGCAGACCAAATATTTGTCTTTGTTTCCATTGTTCCGAAGCCTGCGCTTTTGGTGCTGTATTCGCCGATTAAAACGCCTGCGCCGTCCCTGTCGTAGCTGTCGTATCTGTCGTTATGCTCAAATAAATAATTGTCGCCCGTGTAGTAGTGCTCGTCAACTATTGTGTCGGCATATTTTTCGTTCACAGTGCTCCAGGAATACTCGAATTCACTGCCCTCGCTTGCAGCGCCTGCGGTTGTAACAATCGTTATATCGGGATATTTTTCCTTGATTGCTTTATATATTCCATCAAAATTTCTGAAATATGTTTCGCTCCAGTTTTCGTTACCGACTGCAATATATTTGATATTAAACGGCGTTTCGTGACCGTTTGCAGCTCGCTGAGAGCCCCAGTAGCTTGTTTGCGAATCGGCATTTGCGTATTCAATTAAATCAAGAACATCCTGAACATAGTTTAAGTATTCGGGTGTTCCCGGTCTGAGTGCAACCGTATCAAGCCAGTCCTCATAATCCTGCTCGGATTTGATGTTAAAGGAATCAAGCCAGTCGCTGTAGCCCTTCATTCCCTCTTCATCGTCCTCGTTATAGCCTCTTTCGTTAATTAAATAATTCTTCCACTCACTGTCGCTCATCGAGGCTTTTTTCAAAGCAATTCTGTGGTCATCAAACGAACAGCGTCCCTGGCAAATCATACCTGCGTTAACAACGGGAACCGCCTCGGCGCCTATATCCTCGCAAAGCTGAAAATATTCGTGATAGCCCATAGCGTTTGTGTTGTTGTAGTTCTTGCCGTTTGCGCTGTCGCCCCAGAGATTCGGGCTCTGCTTTCTTTCCTCCAAGGGACCTACGGTATTCTTCCAGTTATAAAGATTATTGATGTCCGTTCCCTCGGCTAAGCAGCCGCCCGGAAAGCGTATAAACGCAGGCTTAAGGTCTTTAAGTGCGGTAAACAAATCGCTTCTTAAGCTTGTGTATTTCCAGGTGTCAGTTGAATAGCCGTAGCTGCTCTGCGGAATAAGGGATGCAAAATCAAGCGCTATTGAGCCCGTTCCGTTGAAGGTTATAACAAGCGAGCCGTCCTCATCCGCTTTGGATTTCAGCGTTGCCGAAAATTTGCTCCACTCATTAGTTTTAAGCTCCTTTGTTGAAAGGGTTATAACGCTGTCGTCATTGCTTTTTGAGTTAAGGAATACCCCGATTGAGCCTTCAAAGTCTATGTTTTTAAGATAAACCGAAAAATCATATTTTTCGCCCTTTTTAAAGCCCATATCGCCCTTTGTAAGCGTTTTTTCATTATAATCATAGGTTTTATAATCATAAACCTCGGGGAAGCCTATATTTTCAATATATCCCCTGCCGTCAAGGCTGAGAATTTCATATGACGGGTTATTCTGATTCATGGGCGAATCAGTTGATAAAACCGTTTCAACGGATTCAAAAGCCCACGCAGCCTCAGGATTTTCGGTGTATTCAAACGAGCCGTTATTAACAAGATTTGAAACCAAGCCGCCGTCGCAGGCAAAGGAAATATCCTCGATAAACGCACCGTAAAGTGTGTCTGAAACCTCGTGGGATATGTTTTTTTCGCTGATATTCAGTATGCAATCATCCGCAAGCACGCTGCTGCAGAGGCTAATCATAAGTACAAGGGAAACCAAGAAAACACTTACTCTTTTCATACCTTTTATTCTCCTGTAAAAAGTTATAAAAATTATAACATATATTTTAGTAAATTAAAATAGCATTATTTACATCATTTGTAAATTTTCAAGGAAATGTATTGAACTTTGGAATTTTATATACTAAAATACTGCTATGGCTGTAAAAACAAAAACTAAAACAAAACCAAAAAAGAAGCCGAAAAGCAAGGCAGGCTTAAGCGATAAAAGCAAGATAATAATAACCGTTTCGGCGATTTTAACTGTTTTTATTGTTTTTTTAATATCTGTTATGCTTTTGGCTTCCTCTCTGAGAAGCTCCTCAAAAGAGCTTGTTGAGCTAAATAAGGACGTTGCATACGGAATTGATGTTTCGCATCACAACGGTGATATAAACTGGGAAACCGTTAAAAATGAGGTTGATTTTGCATTTATCAGAGTTGGCTTTCGCGGTTATACCGACGGCGAAATTCATTCAGACACCAAGGCTAAATACAATCTGAATAACGCAAATAAAAACGGCATTCCGACGGGGGTTTATTTCTATTCCCAGGCAACAAACGATGATGAGGCTAAGGAAGAGGCTGAATTTCTGCTGAAAAGAATCAAGGGCTACGATATTTCGCTTCCCGTTGTTATTGATTTTGAATATCCTTATAAGGACGGCAAGCCCGTAGGCAGGCTTAACGATGCAAATCTTTCAAAAAGAGAAATAACAAACATAATCAATGAATTCTGCGACGAGGTTGAGGATGCGGGCTACACGCCTGCGGTTTACGCCTCAAGCTATATCTTTAAGTATCATATCAATATGAACAAGCTTGATGATGATATTATGATATGGGTTGCGGATTATAATAAAGAAGTTACATACGGCGGAGAATATGATTTCTGGCAGTTCTCCGAAAAAGGAAAATGTGAAGGGGTATCTTCAAAATATGTTGACACAAACTACTGGTACATCAATAAAGAAGATAATAACTAAAATAACGGCATTGGTGCTTGCAGCCCTGCTGTGTTTAAGTATGCCCTTTTATGCAAAGGCAGCGCAGGTTACAACAAGCATATACACCTCGAGCAAATATACCCACAATGCAAGATTTGACGGCGATGTTATTGAAAACGGAATAGACATATCCCAGCACAACGGTGATATAAACTGGGCTGAGCTTAAGAAAACAAAAACAAAGTATATTATTGTTCGTGTCGGCTGCCGCGGATACGCTGCAAAGGGCACTCTGCTGAAAGATAAGGTTTTTGATGAAAACATCACCAATTCACTCAAAAACGGATTTGAAACAGGGGTTTATTTCTATTCACAGGCAGTAACCGAAGCGGAAGCAAAAGAAGAAGCTAACTTTGTTTTGCAGTATATTAAGGATTACAAATTCCAGCTTCCCGTTTACTATGATTATGAGTTTGCAACCTATTCGGGCAGGCTCGACACAGCGTGGAGAAACGGAACATTAAACAAAGAAAAAATGACTAACAATGCCCTTGCCTTCTGCAACACTATTGAAGACGCTGGCTATAAGGCAGGCATTTATGCAAGCAAGTCGTTTTATGAGGATAATCTAATACCCGACAAGCTTGACAGCTATGCTATCTGGGTTGCACATTACAACAGCAAAACAACATATTCCGGTGAGTATCAGGCTTGGCAATACAGCGCCAAAGGCAAGGTGGACGGCATAGACGGATATGTTGACTCAAACTTCATATACTACAAGGAACTCACGCCCCTTCTCAGCTTAAAACGCTTTGAAATTGAGGATATTAAAAAGCAATCCTACACAGGCAAAGAGGTTAAGCCCTCGTTAAAGGTGCTATATAACGGAAAAGAGCTTATCAAGGGCGAAGATTACTATGTTTCGTTTGAAAACAACATCAACATAGGCAAAGCAAAGGTTACCGTAACGGGCATAAACGATTACGAAAAGTTTGATAAAATCACTAAAGAATTTTCAATCGTTCCGCCAAAAGTAACGGGACTAAAGCTCGAATCGAGAAGTGCAAATTCACTCACTGTTTCGTGGGATAAAAGCGAATTTGCAAATAAATACTATGTTCAGGTTCACAGAAGCAGCGGATGGGTTAAAGCAGGAACAACCAAAAATACAAGCTTTGAAATAACCGACCTCGCCTCAGCTTCCAACTACAGAATAAGAGTAAGAGCATATAAAACCATTGATTCTAATTACTACTACGGCTACTACTGCGACGAGATTGAAACTGCAACCTCACCTGCAAAGCCGACGGAGTTAAGTGCAACAAATATTACTCCAACATCGCTTAAGCTCAACTGGAAAAAGCAGAGCAATGCAAGCTATTACGAGGTTTATCTGTATAACACCGAAACCAAAAAGAGCGAGTTTTACAGTGAAGTTACGGGCGGCAAAAACAACTATCTTGTTGTTGAAGGACTCCTTCCCAACAAGCGATACAGCTTCAAAGTAAGGGCATATAAGAACTCAAAGGACGGCGCGCTGCTCAAAAGCTCAAAGAGTGACTCCTTCGCAGCATACACCTCCCTTCCTGCACCCGAAATATCCTCGGCAAGCTCAAAAGCGGTTAAAAAAATAACAGTTAACTGGAAAAAGGTTGCAAATGCTTCAGGCTATCAGATTATGTGGAGCACAACGAAGGACTTTTCATCAAACTATAAAACAGTTAATGCAACGGGCACTTCAACAACGCTCACAACAGCACAATCGGGCAAAACCTATTATGTTAAGGTAAGAACATATAAAACAAGGAATGATAAGAAAGTGTACTCACCGTGGAGTAAGACATTGAGTACAAAGACGAAATAGGATGATAAAAAATACAGGTCGGTGGGATCTGTATTTTTTGATGTTGTATCGCCTTTGTGCGATAAGATATTATATTCATTCATAAATATAAAGAACGCAATAACTACCTGCTACCTGCTACCTGCTACCTGCTATCTGCTACCTGCTACCTGCTACCTGCTATCTGCTACCTGCTACCTGCTATCTGCTACCTGCTACCTGCTAAACTTTCGGGAAGCTGCCCTCTCGTCAAAGCAAACTCCGTGATTGAAATATATTGCTCTTTAGAAGTCTGGATGAGCAATATATTATGAATCACTTCGATTGCTTTTCCTCTCGGCGCAGGTACAAGTATCCTGCGCCGTAATAGTTTGCGTACAGCGCAAACTATTAAATGGAGGGCAGCT
>SVQE01000062.1 GCA_015065505.1 Oscillospiraceae bacterium | reverse complement strand
CATCCGTTGTTGTAACAAATGCATTATTGCAACGGCGCGTCGAGGTCGCCGCGCCCTACGATTGTTCGCCGAAACGCTTTATATAATTGCCGTGCGCAGCACCCGAAACTCTTCACTCTTCATTCTTCACTCTTCACTCAACTAACCGCGCCCTACGATTGTTCGCCGAAACGCTTTATATAATTGCCGTGCGCAGGTCCCTATAACTCGGAACTTGCAACTCGCAACGCGCAATTCTTAATTGATGTACGCCAGCAGCATTAATTTTAACTGCTTGGCTCTGATTTGGTTTGCCGCTTCCTTGGGTATGCCCTTGAAATTGCTCTCGCCGATAACCGCAAGCATCATATTTGCCGCCTTATCGCTAATCAGCTTCTGATAGTTACAGTTAATTATATGCGCCTTTGCAGTTCTTTCATCAATCGAATTTCCGATACTGTTAATAAGGCTCATAATAACGCTGTCCTTGCTTTCCGCTCGCGTTATCAGAATGTAGCCTCCGCCTCCCCTACGGCTTTCAATTCTGTAGCCTGCCTCGGGTGTGAAACGCGAGGTTATAACATAATTTATCTGACTGGGCACGCATCCGAGCTGATTTGCAAGATCGTTTCTCTGAATCTGAACCGTTGATTCTCCGTCATCAAACATATCAAGAATCATATCGGCTATCATATCGCTCATTTTCATTTTTTAATCAACCCCTGTTATTAGTTTGGAAGGTAGAGAGTGGAGAGTGGAGTTTCGGGGCGCAAAATGCGCCGATTAGAATAACCACGAACCACGCGCCACTAATTAGTCTTTGACTTTCTTTGCCCTTCAATGCCGTTATAACACAAAGGTCAACAAAAGTCAAGAACTTTTTGAAAAAATTTTTTTGCGGCGCATTAGCGTATACAGGGGTCTGACCCCTGTATACGCTCTCGGTCAATAATATGATGCGTATCGGCGAACAATTCTTATAGTGAGCTGTTAAGGCAACACACCTCATCCACCGCAAGCGGTCCCCCTTCCCCTCAAGGGGAAGGTGTGAGGCTTTGAACCACGAACCACGAACCACGAGCCACGAACTATCCACTATCCACTATCCACTATCCACTATCCACTATCCACTATCCACTATCCACTATCCACTATCCACTAAACAAAAAAACTGCCCTGCTATTGCAAGGCAGAATTTTTGTTTAATTAGTTACATCCGCAGCCACAGTCGTTGTTGTTAAAACCACCGCAGAGTAAAAGGATGATGATAAGGATAATAATCCAAGAAGAGCCATTGCAGCCGCATCCGTTGTTGCAACCCATAACCTAACCTCCTTTCGCCGTTTCTAAAACATTCTATGAAAGGATGGCGGTTTGTGTTACAAATTGAGATTTGCAAGGCAAACCACAATTAAGTTAAAAGTGAAGAATGAAGAGTGAAGAGTTTTGGCGAACAATTCTTATAGTGTGCTGTTAAGGCAACACACCTCATCCACCGCAAGCGGTCCCCCTTTTGCTCGCCGCAGACGGCTAACCCCTTTGTCTGCTGTGCAGACATTTCCCCTGTCAAGGGGAATGCCTCAAGGGGAAGGTGTGAGGCTTTAAGCCACGAACTATGCACTAGCCTTTCAGCTCAATCCCCTTCTTATTCAGGCTCTCAACGATGAAGTCTGAAACCTCCTGAACCTCTTCTCTTGTTAAGGTTTTTTCGGGATGCGAGAAGGTAATTCTTGTTGTTATTGATTTAGTTCCCTCGCCCTCATAAATATCCGTTACCTCAACGCTTTTTATAAGGGGTGAATTTGCTTCCCTGATTGCAAGGGCAATCGGCGCAAATGCAGGTGTTATAAACGAAAGGTCTATTTCCATTGAGGGGAATCTGCTCGGCTCTTCATAGCAGATTGAAGCATTTTTAATCTGCGAGAGCGCGTTTACATCAATTTCAGCATAAACAATGGAAGCCTTTTTATCAATCTTCTTTGAAACAACGGGATGCGCAATTCCGATTTCACCGATAACAACGCCGTCGCAGATAATGCTGTAAAGATTTCTCGGGTGCTGATATGAATGCTCGGCGGTTTTAGCTTCAAAGGTAAGCTCTCTGTGCTTAATATCGTCAGCCATTGTTTCAAGGATATCCCTGAGCTCAAAATAAAGCACGCCCATGGGCTTAACCTTTGAGAAAAGAGTTATTCCGAGGAATTTCTTTTCAATGCAGAGATTGTTTTCATCAATTCCCGTAACTGCTCTGCCGATTTCAAAAATGCCGAAATCAGAAGCAAACGAGGTGTTAACCTTGAGCTGACAAAACTGAGTAGGAATAAGCGATTTTCTTATTGTTTCAATATTCGGGTTTGTTGCGTTTGCAAGCTTGATTTCGCTTTCAACATCAATGCCGAGCGCCTTGAGCTCATCATAATAGTTCCAGACATATGAATGAAGCTCATGGAGCGAATATCTTTTAACAAGCAAGTCCTTGATTCTGTCTTCATCGGATTTTTCAACATCAACTCTGACAGGATAAAGCGGTGAACGGGTTGTGTGAACATCAAAGTTATCATAGCCGTAAATACGGGTTATTTCTTCAATGATATCCGCCTTCATCGTTACATCCTTTGTTGCTCGCCAGCTCGGAACCGTTACGCAGAAATTATCATTTTCAACGCTTGCGGTGAAGCCGAGAGAAGTCAGGGTTTTGATAATTGTTTCGTTTGAAATATCAATTCCCGTGTATTTATCAACGAATGCCTTATCAAAGGTGAGATTAACCGTATCGTAGTGATAAGCATATTCATCGGTGAGCGCGGAAACAACGGTTGCGCCTGCATCAGCATCCTGAAGAAGCTTAACAAAACGCTCGATAGCAATAACGGTGAGCTCGGGGTCGAGCGACTTTTCATAGCGCATTGATGAATCCGTTCTGTGTGAAAGGCGAACGGTTGATTTTCTGATTGTTGCAGCATCGAAGGTTGCGGATTCAAGGGTTAAGGTTGTTGTGTCCTCAACGATTTCACTGTCGAGTCCGCCCATAATGCCTGCGATTGCAACGGGTGTGTCGCCGTTGCAAATCATAAGCGTTTCGGGGTCGATATTTCTTTCAACGCCGTCAAGGGTTTGGAAGGTGAAGGGCTCATCAAAACGCTTGATTCTGATGTTTTCAACCTTTCTTGAATCAAATGCATGCATGGGCTGACCTATTTCAAGCATAAGATAGTTTGTAAGGTCTGCAAGGAAGTTAATTGCTCTCATTCCGCAGTAGAAAAGACGGATTCGCATATTAACGGGCGAAACGCTTCTTTCAATATTCTCAACCTGCAGGCAGGAATATCTCTGGCAAAGCGGGTCAAGAATTTTCATATCAACCTTGGGAAGATTATCGTATTTTGATGTGTCAATCTTTTCAAGGGGCTTGAGCTCTCTGCCTGCAAGGGCAGCAAATTCACGCGCAATGCCGTAATGTCCCCAGAGGTCGGGGCGGTTTGTAAGCGATTTATTATCAACCTCGAAAATGATATCCTCAATTTCATAAAGGTCTTTAAGGTCTGTTCCGTTTGCAGCCTCGTCGGTTATATCCATAATTCCGCTGTTATCTTCGGAAATACCGATTTCCTTTTCAGAACAGCACATACCGTTTGAGGTGTAGCCTGCAAGCTTTCTCGGGGTTATTTCAATATCGCCTATTTTTGCGCCGAGCTTTGCAAATGCGGTTTTCATTCCGACTCTTACATTCGGTGCGCCGCAAACAACATCAACAAGCTCGCTCTCGCCGATATCAACCTTAAGAAGATGAAGCTTCTTTGATTCGGGATGGTTTTCAACCGATTTGATTTCGGCAACAACTATTCCCGAAATATCGGAGCCCTTGAAGAAAATTTCGTTTTCAACTTCCGCAGTTGAAAGTGAAAACTGATTTATGAGTTTTATTTTATCGAGCCCTGTAAAATCAACAAAGTCCGAAATCCAGTTCATAGATAAAAACATTATTCTTCACGCTCCTTTCTTATTCATCGTCGGTGAACTGCGACATTGATTTAAGATTTCCGCTGTTTAAGTCGCGGATGTCGCTGATGCCGTATTTCATCATTACAAGTCTTGTAAGTCCTAAGCCGAAGGCAAAGCCCGTATATTTCTCGGGGTCGATTCCGCCCATTCTCAAAACCTCGGGATGAATCATTCCGCAGGGACAAAGCTCAAGCCATCCGCTGTGCTTGCACGAGGGGCATCCCTCGCCGCCGCAGATAAGGCAGCTTATATCAAGCTCGAAGCCGGGTTCAACGAAGGGGAAGAAACCGGGACGAAGGCGAACCTTGATATCCTTTTGGAAAACCTCGGAAAGCATCGTTTTCATAAAGTAGATAAGATTAGAAATTGAAATATCCTTATCAACCATCATACCTTCCATCTGGAAGAAGGTGTTTTCGTGGCAGGCATCGGTTGCCTCGTTTCTGAAACAGCGTCCGGGGAAGATTGCCTTAATCGGAATTCCGTCCTCGGTGAGCGGCTTTTTATATTTTCTTAAAATAGCATTCTGAGCAGCAGAGGTCTGCGATTTCAGAAGCTGACCGTTTTCAAGATAATAGGTATCCTGCATATCCCTTGCAGGGTGGTTCTTCGGGATGTTAACCGACTCAAAGCATTCGTAATCGGTTACAACCTCGCTGTAGTCCTCAACGGTGAAGCCCATTGACTTGAATATCTGCTCGCACTGGCGCTGAACAAGGGTTATCGGATGATATGAGCCCCTTGAAAGCTTTGCAGGAACGGATAAATCAAACTCGGGCATAAGGTTGATTTCTCTTTGAATCTGAAGCTCCTTAAGCTGTTCGGTTTTTTCGGAAATCTGCTGTGCAACAACATTTTTAAGCTCGTTAACACTCTGACCGAATGCCTTTTTTTCTTCATTGGAAAGCTCGCGCATTCCCTTGAGAAGGTCTGTTATCGAACCTTTTTTTCCGAGATATGAAACCCTGATGCCTTCAAGCTCGTTAAGGTCATTGATTTCGGAGAGGTCTCTTTCAAACTTCTCTCTTAACTGAAAAATTTTGCTATTCATAATTACCTCCTGATAATTATATAATTATTTAACCTATTCTTGCCTCCCTTTGCTAAAGGGAGGTGGCTGCCGTAGGCAGTCGGTGGGATTTAACCTATTCTCGCCTCCCCTGTGTAAGGGGAGGTGTCTGCAAAGCAGACGGTGGGGTTGTGACAATCCCTCAGTCACTTCGTGACAGACACGTGTCATAACAATCCCTCAGTCACTTCGTGACAGCTCCCTTTACGAAAGGGAGCCGAGAATCGGTTTGATGATTATAAATAAAAAAACGCCTCATAAATGAGACGAATAAATCCGCGGTACCACTCAAATTTCAGGTTGCCCTGACTCTTAAACGCCTTAACGCGGCTAAACGCTTTACTTAGTTTCTCGTAAAGAGCTCAAAGGTTGAAATTCACAAATATCGGTTTATGTGCTTTCAGCTGCCGCACACTCTCTTTAAAACCCAGACACCTGCTACTTACGCCTTTTCACAGCTTATTAATATAATTTTTATAGATTATAAACCGGTTGTTTAATTTAGTCAAGATTTTTTAATCTTTTTAAAGCAAAAAAACGGTTAAAAGCCTTGTATTTTTGAAAAAATATGTTTATAATGGTATGCGTGAATATTTAGCGTTTACAAATTTGACTTTCGGAGGTGACTTTACTGTGACAGATAAAACCATGACCTTCAGAATCGGCGGCAACGACGAAGATGTTATGAAGGATACCTTAACACAGGTTTTTGATGCGCTTCAGGAAAAAGGATATAATCCCGTTAACCAGATAGTTGGTTATATTCTTTCCGAGGACCCCACTTATATCACAACTCACAAAAATGCAAGAAGTCTTATAAGAAGGGTTGACCGCGACGAGTTGCTTGCAGAGATGGTAAAGTCTTACCTTAGCTGACAGGCGCCCGCCTGAAAAATATAAAGGAGGACAGAACTTTGGCAGAAAAAAAGGCTGCAGAGAAGTTTCTTGAATACAAGGACAAACCGTTGGTTAGAAGCGGCAACACAATATACTACGGCGATATGAACGACCCCTATGTTGTTTGCCTTAACATTAAAAATTCAAGCGAGCTTAAGGATATCACCCTTGCAGGCGATATAACAATTCAGCTTCTCAGCACAGATGATACACTTTCACCTAAAGACAGAATTATTAAAAAAAGCGAAAAGAACGGTCTTTTCACCGCGCTTGACTTAGGCGCAACATGGCTTGAAAGACAGCTGAAAAAAGGATAAAACAAACGGCACCGAGCGGTGCCGTTATTTTTTTATCCTTTTTTAATTACGAGTTACGAATTACGAATTACGAATTTCGGGGCGCGGAAATGCGCCGAAGGTTTAGTATTCGTATCATTTAACGAATTTGTAGGGCGCGACGCCCTCGACGCGCCGTTGCAATAACGCATTAGCGTATACAGGGGGCAGACCCCTGTATACGTTAACTTTTTGCGAACAGCAAAAAATATCGCTGTTTGCAAAGCAAACAATATCGCTTTGAATAAAGTTCAAAATATCGCATTGCGCATCGCGCAATATATCGCTATGTTAAAATGAAAACCCTTTTGCCACTCTTTGTTATGTAGGGCGCGACGCCCTCGACGCGCCGCTGCAATAACACATTTGTTGCAATAGCGGATGAATGAAACGAACCCTTCTCTGCGGTGCGTCCGGGGGTCGCACCCTACGAATTGATTAATTGACCGAGCGCAGCGAGAAACCTCAACTCTTCACTCTTCATTCTTCACTCTTCACTTAACTATCCACTACCCACTATCCACTATCCACTAAGAAAAAAACGGCTCAACCGAGCCGTTTTTGATTATTTCTTATTCTGTGCGTTAGAGATGCCCTGGCGGATTCTTCTTACATCGGTGAGTGCCTTATAAAGAGCGTCGTCGATTGAAAGAAGGGTGTCGTCTGCATAGTTATTAACTGCGCTGAGCATTTCTCTTGACTTATTCTGAGCAGAGGTTACCATCTCGTTTGCCTGTGTTGTTGCATTGCCGAGGATATCGGAAGCCTGATTCTGAGCCTCTTCAACCATTGCCTTGCCCTGGTCGTTTGCATTTGCAATAATATCTGCTGCTTCAGCCTGAGCTGTTTTTGTGATTTCGTCTCTTGCAACAAGCTCTCTTGCCTCTGCCTGAGCCTGTCTGATAATTTCAGCAGCTTCCTTCTTTGCCTCTTCAAGAATTGTGTTTCTTGAATCAACAATAGCCTTTGCCTGCTTTGTTTCCTGAGGAGTATTAAGTCTGATATCCTCAATGATTGTTTTTATTTTTTCTACATCAACTGCCTGCTTCTTTGAGAAAGGAATGGAAGTTGCGTCGTCAAGTACATCCTCAAGGTCTTCAAGTAAAATATCGGTGTTGGTCATTTTATTTATCTCCTTTACATCTTTTATAAATAATATCTGCTATGCTTGCGGGAACAAACGATGTTATGTCTCCGCCGAGGGAACAAACCTCTTTAACCATACTGCTTGATAAAAACATATTATCGCCTCTTGCGCAGAGGAAAACAGTTTCACATTCGGGATACAGAGATTTGTTAGTTAATGCCTGCTGGAATTCATAGTCAAAGTCACTCACAGCCCTCAAACCTTTAACTATTGCAACAGCGTTTTTACTTTTTGCATAATCAACAAGAAGCCCGCTGTGCGTATCAATTTTCACATTGGGCTTATCAAGGCATTTTTCAAGCAGCCCGATTCTTTCCTCAATAGTGAAAAGTGATACTTTTTTAGTGCTGTTGCTCATTACCAAAACGATAACCTCATCGAATATATCGGCTGCACGCTCGATAATATCAACATGCCCCAGGGTTACGGGGTCGAAGCTACCGGGACAGATTGCCACCTTCATAGATTATCCGTCCTTTCTGTAATAAGTAAGTTTTGTTTTGCCGTAATTTCTTTCCCTCACAACGCTGAAATCACCTGCGCTTTGGGGAAGGCTTTCCTCCCTTGCGCTTTCGCAGATGATAACGCCGTCATCGCTCATATGCTCTGAAAGCAGAGTTAAGCATTCATCAATCAAGCCCTTTTTATACGGCGGATCGAGAAAAGCAATATCGAATGTTCCGTTTCTTTTAAGAAAAGAAACCGCATCCGAAAAAACAATGCTCGACATATCTTCCATATTGCAGGTTCTGATATTCTGCTCAACTATTTTATATGCCTGACGGTTGTTTTCAACAAAGGTGCAGAAAACGGCTCCGCGCGACAGCGCCTCTATTCCGAGCTGACCGCAGCCTGCAAATAAATCAAGCACTCTTTTGCCTTCAAGCTCAAACTGAATCGAGCTGAAAAGAGCTTCCTTTGTGCTTTGTGAGGTAGGTCTTGTTATTTCTTCCCCTTCAAGGGTAATAAGCTTTCTGCCTCTTGCAGAACCGGTTATAACTCTCATAACTGCCTGTCCTTATCACTGATAAATCAGCGTATTTATCAGCTGAATTTATACTATAATATTATACTAATTACAGCCCTTTTAGTCAAGGGCGATATATTTAATTGTTTTTATAATAATCTACTATATCTTGTGCATTCTTCTTTGTTATCGTGTTTACAGCGCAGATTTCGTCAACGCTCGCCTCTTTTATTGCAGAAATTGTTTTAAACTCCTTTAACAGCGCTTTTGCCTTTTTCTCTCCGATTCCTTCAATCTTCATAAGTCCCGAAGAAAACGAGGATTTTTTATGCTTATTATGGTGATAGCTTACCGCAAAGCGGTGTACCTCCTCCTGTATACCTGAAACAAGAGTAAATGCGCTTCGGTGGGAATTTATTTCAATTTCGCCGCCTCCGAAGGCGATGGCACGCGTTCTGTGCTTGCTGTCCTTAACCATTCCGAAAACAGGAACATTCAGATTCATTTTTTCAATAACGGGAAGCACGGCGTTAACCTGCGCCTGACCGCCGTCGAGCAGAATCAAATCGGGCAGAATTTTGAAAGTGCTGTCCTCACCGTCCTCATAGTAGTGCTTAAATCTTCTTTCAAGCACCTCGTTCATGGAGCCGACATCGTTCTGTCCGTCAAAGCCCTTGATTGCAAACCTTTTATACGCCTTTTTCATCGGGCGTCCGTTATGGAACACAACCATTCCTGCAACATTATCCGCACCGAAGGTGTGGGATATATCATAGCTTTCAATGTATTCGGGCAGCTTTTCAAGCCCTAAAAGCGTTTTAAGCTCTTCAAGTGCCGCAACCTCGCGTCCGAGGCGTCCCTGCTGCTGTGCAAGATGCTCGTTTGCATTCTTTATGCAGAGATTCACTATTGCAAGGTGCTCTCCCTTTTGCGGATGAATAATCTGCACCTTCTTTTCGCGCTGAGCTTCAAGGAACTGAAGAAGCAGCTCCTCATCCTCAATTTCGCCGTCAACGGCAATTCTTGAGGGAACGCCGTTTCGCATTGAATAATATCTTTCAATAAGCTCAAATCTTGCCTGAGCTTCATCATCAACGCTGTCTATAAGCCAGTGCTCGCTGTCGGTCAGTCTGCCGTTTTTAAAGCGTATAACCTCGAAGCAAGCCTTTTTGTTTGAATTAACAAGCGCAAAAACATCCTCCTCGGGAACATTGATTGAAACAACCTTCTGCTTTTCATCAAGGTTTTTAATCGCCTTGATTGTATCCCTGACCTTTGCAGCCTTTTCAAATTCAAGGTTTTCGGAATATTCCTCCATCTTTGCAGTTAAATCCTTGATTGATTTAGCGCTTCCGCCTTTAAGAAAGGCAACTGCGTCATCGATTGACGCGCGGTAATCGGCTTTTTTTATTTTGCCTGCGCAGGGCGATGAGCAAAGCCCCATAAAGCCGTTAAGGCAGGGTCTGCTTTTGCCCCAGTCCCTCGGGAACTGCTTGTTGCAGCGAGGCAGACGGAAGATTTTAAGCGTTTCTTCAACTGCGCTTTTAACCGAGAAATTCGAGATAAACGGACCGATGTATTCCGCGTTATCGTCATACATATGATAGCATTCCTTTATTCTCGGAAATTCCTCTTTTGTTATTTTTATATAGTTATAGCCCTTATCATCCTTAAGCAGAATATTGTATTTGGGCATATGCTGTTTAATCAGCGAGCATTCAAGAAGCAGCGCTTCAAACTCGGTGTCGCACAGAATATAATCAAAATCGTCAACATTTTCAACCATTCTGATAACCTTTAAGGAGTGGTTTGAATGCGAGCCGAAATAGGAGGATACGCGGTTTTTAAGCGCCTTTGCCTTGCCGATATAGATAATCTGCTTATCCCTGTTTTTCATTATATAAACACCCGGGCAAAGCGGCAGAGCCATTGCTTTTTTTCTGAGCTCTTTCTGTGTCATGGCATATTCCTCCTTTCCTTTTTATTATATCACACAGCAGAACAAAATCAACTGCATCAGACTAATTCAAGAAGCGCCCTGCAGCCCTCGTAAATGCTGTTAAATGCAAGCTCAAAATTATCGGAATACCACGGGTCGTAAACATCTACTCCCGTGCTGTAATCAAGCAGCTTGTGAATTTTGCCGTCGGCATTATTGCCTAAAATCCGATGCATATATCTTATGTTTTCGCCGTCCATTCCGATGAACAAATCATATTTATCAGCGTCGCTTTTGCCGAGCAGAGCTGCTCTTTTTGATTTATCAAACGGAATATTATTTCTTTTGAGCTCTTCCTGTGCAGGCGGATAGATATGGCTGCCCGTTCCGTTCCAAATTTCGTCGGTGTGGGTTGCTTTTGATTCGATGAAAAATTCATCCTCCCTGCCCTCTTGTTTAACAAGCTCTTTCATAATAAATTCAGCCATCGGCGAACGGCAGATGTTTCCGTGGCAAACAAAACAGATTTTCATAATAGTTTTCCTTAAAAAGTATGGTAAGACAAAAAGTGAAAAAAGGGGCGTGAAATATGCAATTTAAGGCTTACTGGGTTCGATTCCCTAATGCCTAAAAAATCAAGGCAATACCATCAAAAGATGATACTGCCTTGTGTGTTTCTTTTAAAAGTAGCGGATTATTCGTTGAAACCGCTTTTTACAAGTGCAACGAGTCCGTCTACTGCAGCCTCTTCATCAGAACCGTCAGCAATAATTCTGATATCAGTTCCGCCCATAATGCCGAGTGAAAGAACGCCTAAAAGAGATTTTGCATTAACTCTTCTCTCTTCCTTCTCAACCCAAATTGAAGATTTGAATTCATTTGCCTTCTGGATGAAAAAGGTTGCCGGTCTTGCATGAAGTCCTACCTGATTTTCTACTGTAACGTCTTTTACGAACATTTTCCTGTACCTCTCAATAATGAATGTTCAGATTGCTGCTGTTTTTTTCAGCTTTGCGTTTGGTGTTTTGCATTCACCTGCTTTATTATATCACTAAAAGTTAAATCGTCAACTGACTTTTATAAACTTCGTATGACTAATTAATTATGACCAAATTCAACAGCCCATATTTGTGCAATTTTAACATAATTATAATAGACTACAGCTGGACAAAGGTCTATTAAACGGCGGAATAATAGACAATTATACTTAATTTTGACAAAAAATACAGAAATCACTCCGCTTTAAACCATCTTGAAGGAAATTTCTTTCTTATGGATTTAATCTCTTTTCTTTCATACTTACTCCGAAACGCCTGAGCTTTATTTATCTTCCGATAACTCTAAAAACTCTTTATCTTTTTTGCTTAGTTCGGCATTTTCAAGCATATCGGGACGGCGCTCCTTTGTTCGTATAAGCGCCTGCTCTCTGCGCCACTTCTCAACATTTTCGTGGTGCCCCGAAAGCAGCACCTCGGGAACCTCTCTGCCGTTCCACTCGCTCGGATGCGTATACTGCGGATACTCAAGAAGCCCGTTATAATGGCTTTCCTCTTCAAAGCATTCGCTGTTTGATAAAACGCCGTCGAGCATTCGCGAAACCGAATCGGCAAGAATGAGCGCAGGAAGCTCGCCACCCGTTAAAACATAGTCGCCGATAGAGATTTCCTCGGGCTGAAGCTCTTCAATAACCCTTTCATCAATTCCCTCGTAATGACCGCAGAGAATTGCAATATTGTCAAGCTTTGCAAGCTCCTTAACCCTTTGCTGAGTTAAGGTTTTGCCCTGGGGCGTCATATAAATAAGGTGCACACGCTTGCCGAGCTCTTCGCAAAGCGCATTATAGCAAGCATAGATGGGCTGCGCCTGCATAATCATACCCATTCCGCCGCCGTAGGGCTTATCGTCAACCCTGCGGTGCTTATCCTCGGTATAATTACGAATATCTATGCAGTTTATTTCAACCTTGCCCGATGCTCTCGCCCTGCCTATAATGCTTTCACTAAGAACGCTTTCGCACATATCGCAGAAAAGCGTTAATATATCAATCCTCATCGAAAAGCCCCTTCATCGCCTTAATCAAAACAATTTGTTTTTCGGTATCAATTTCCTTAACAACATCGGGTATTGCAGGAATAAGACTGTGCTTTTTACCCGAAACAACATCATATATATCGCTTGAGCCGTAGTTCATAATATCCGCAATTTTTCCGTATTCCCTGCCGCTTTCAATATCAACAACCGTGCAGCCGATAATATCTGCAAGATAATACGCGCCGTCGTCTATTTCGGCATCGTTTCTGTTGCAGAAAAGAACCTTGTTTTTAAGCTCCTCGGCTTCCTCAATAGTGCTTATTTCGGCAAATTTCATTATTGCAATATTCTTTTGCGGACGCGCCGAAACAATGCTGAGCGGCTTATTGCCCCCATCATCAAGATAAACGGTTTTAAGCTGCCTGATATAATCAATGCCGTCGCACCACATTTCAAGCTTAACCTCACCCTTAAGTCCGTGGGTGTTATTTACTTTTCCTATTTCTAAAAATTCTTTCATTTATAATCACCGTGTATTTTATAATTACGAGTTACGGTTCGTTTGCGAGCGGTTAGTTGAGTGAAGAGTGAAGAATGAAGAGTGAAGAGTTGAGGGACCTGCGGTCGGCTATTATATAATGCGTATCGGCAGTTTTTTTGGAATAAATTGCGTAAACCGCATGAATTGACCTTTCGGTCATGAATTGCACAGAGTGCATGAATTGCCTTCGGCGTTAGTATACGCAATTCAATTCATGGAGCAAAGCGAGAATTCATGGCGCAGCCAATTCATGACGGAGTCAATTCATTTCTTATTATTGCAACGGCGCGTCGAGGGCGTCGCGCCCTACAAATTCGTTAAATGATACGAATACTAAACCTTCGGCGCATT
>SVQE01000061.1 GCA_015065505.1 Oscillospiraceae bacterium | reverse complement strand
TTACAAGACGCTTTAACACAGTATTTGTGAAAAAGGGACGGGCAAAACCTTGCTTGGTTCGAATCCCTAATGCCTAGGCTACCGTATGATTAAAGCTAAAATGTTTAACCCCCAAAAGCAGGTTCTGCTTTTGGGGGCTGCATAAATAAAGAGCAGGCATAAAAACCTGCTCCTGTGGTCGAGGTGTAAGGTTGGAATAGAGAAATTATCAAGCATTTAGGCGGTTTGTTGATAATTTGGTTGGCATGTGGTTGAGGTTTAGTAATCCTAAACGATTAGACAAAATTTTATGTCTAACCGTTATGCATTAATGAAAATGATGCTTTTTCAGTCTGTTTTTATTATCTCAAATGCAGGTAACGAGTCGGCTTACCTCGCTGATGCGGCGCCCTACATCCTCAACACAGTGAGCGTCGGAGCCCGTTGTAAAGCTTACTCCGACCTTTTTTGCGATTTCAAAGAATTCGGAGTTAACCCCGAGTCCTTTTGACGTGTTC
This sequence comes from Oscillospiraceae bacterium, assembly GCA_015065505.1. Taxonomy (GTDB): domain Bacteria; phylum Bacillota; class Clostridia; order Oscillospirales; family Acutalibacteraceae; genus Eubacterium_R. The sequence continues at coordinate 12,800 of SVQE01000061.1, read as the reverse complement.
ATTTCAAAAGCTACGCCGTTGCTTTTTAGCTTTTCGCAAAGCCTTTTATAGGAGTCTTTCAAATCATAATCGGGATAAAACCCGTGGCAGGTAATCAGATCGGGATGGGCGATGATATCAAATATGCCACACTGAGCAAGACTCTCTTCAAGCTCAAAGTATCGGCGATAGATTGCGTTTACATCTCTGCCTATCCACTGATACTTTCGCTGATTGAATGTCCAATTATCAATCCAGTGAACAGAGCCTAAAAGATAGTCAAAAAAACCGTCGGAAACAAGAGAGCGAATTTCATCAAGGTGTTGCTCAAAATAACAAACCTCAAGCCCGAAGGAAACCTTAACGGGATAATCCCTGCCCCTTACCTTTTCGGCAAGCTCCTTGAATTCATCAAATGAATGAGCACTCAGAAGCTTTTCGTCAACCCATTTTCGCTGATATCTATTGTATTCCCTTGCCTCTTTGAAAACCGGATGAAACTCCCTGAATCTGATGGTATGCTCCAACAGGCAGATTTCATCAAGTTCCATCTGCTCGGCTTTGCGTATGAACTGCTCAATCCAGTCAAGGGTGTATTCGCCTCTTTCGATATGTATATGTAAATCCTTCATTTATATCACCGTGATAATAATACAATATTTTAATTCAATCATCAATATTAAACAAAAAAATTCCGGAATATCGTAAGAAACACTGAACTGCCCCTGTGTTTTCAACTTGTATTTCTCACGCCGATGGAGGTATCCAAAATCATCGGCTGTTCCGTTCAGGCGGCAAGAGAATTGTTTTACCGTGAGGACTTCCCGACAATCAAGGTAGGCAAGAACTTCAAGGTTATGAAATCCGCCTTCATTGACTGGTGCAGGGAACGGAGAGTATAACGAAAACTATGTATTTACTTTTCATAGCATCTAAGACATAATTAATTATGTATAATTTGGAATTGGAGATATGAAATGTTCAAACGCGGTAAGTGGCAAATTGAAATAGATGAACAAAAAACAAAAGAGTATTATGCTTCGCTTCTCAACTATTTGTTTTCAAATCCTGTCGCTCAGATTGCCATCAACAACTAACTTGGTGAGGTGACGACGCAAAGTAACATGGATGCTTCGAAGCAGTCCGCAGGACTGTTTCTCTGTCGAGCTTCGGCTGTAAAGCGCCGAATTCTCCGCATCCTCCCGCAGGTTCAACTGTCACCTCGACCACCGCAAAAAAAGCAGACAGCCTTAGCTGTCTGCTTGCGGTGGTCGAGGTGTTCATAACGGATTTATATAATACTTAGATTTCATCGGCAGTCACACACATTTTCAATCCACACATTCGACAGTTATTCAGTTTTCTTGTAAAATATAGCTACAATAAATATTTAGGAGGAAACTATTATGAAAAAGTACATTACTGACGAGAAAAACGGATTGGATTACACTCTTGTAAATGGTGTATATCTGCCAAACCTCATTTCAACCGAAACACATTATGAAATCGGTCTATGGGGACAAAGGCATCTTCGTTTTATCAAGCAACACCGCAAGGTGTTCTATACATCGCTATTGACGAACTGCAAGCTGAACTCATATCTGCACAATGTTGATGTCAGAGCAACCGAAATGTATGACCGTCTTGTGAAGCAACTTAAAGAACAACAAGGTATTACCGAACAGCTAAAAGCGAATGATATGATGGCTTGGGTACAGGCAATGAACAACATTACCAGCCAAGCAAGAGAGCAGGTTTATGTAGATATTATTACTGCTTTTTAATCATTTGAAAATGGGACTTATTATCGTAATTTGTTCCATTTTTATTATGATTTATAAGATCCCTTTCTTTATTAACTCATAGGCAAAATTAGCACTTACATATGAACAATAACTATGGTATGAATCATCTTTATCTTGGTTAGCTAAATCTGAAACTGATTTAATTGCTACATATTTGATATCATTCTTTGAATTTTCACACGCAAAATAAACGCCATATGTTTCCATATCAATTCCAAGAAACTTTCTATATTGTGGAGCAACAATTTCATCGATAAACTCTTTAGATGCAATTACAGCAGAACCAGAAGGTAAAACACCACATTTTACTGATGAGATCTTGTTATCATTATTAGTTGCGTTCCACTTTATGTATATATTGTCAATCAATGATTTGTTTCTAATGATTTCTGCTTTTAGTTTTGTATTTATATTCAACTGATTAGGTTGTGCTAAAAGTTGAATTTCGCCTTTTGAATTGATTTTCACCTTTCCTGCCCCATAATCCCAAGTTTTATCCGCAACAATTACATCTCCGAGATTAACTTCTCCTTCTTTTCCTCCACATATTCCAACCATAGCAATTGAACAAGGATCAAAAGTATTAATGATGTTTGTTGTCATAAACGAAGCGGCAGCAATACCCATTTCTGGTAGTTGTGATATAAGTATTCTTTTTTCTACTCCATAGCATGATATAGTGCCTATTGAATATGTTCCAATGTCATTTTCTATTATTTTTTCAATCCAATTAATCGGAAGATTTTTCAAAGCAAGGTATTCTTCATCTACCGTTGCTATTAACGCAATATCTACTTTGTTTGGGTTTATAGGTCTATATGTATTTGATAGCTTGTTTAAATACTTTATTTTCGACAAAAACTGTGACTCCCAATTCTCATCGTTATTCCAAACACTTAAAGGAATTAGGTGTTTTTCAAATTCATTAATTACTTTTTGATATGTTTCTTCACTTGAAGTAATGCCCATAACACAAAGTGGTTTAATTAGAGTCCTATCATTAGAAATTGCTTTAAGTATATCTAAACCTGCTAAATCAGATATTCCCTTTTTACTCATAGTATCTGGCAACATAATATCAAGTAAAACTAAATCATATTGATTTAGATGAAGTTTTTTTAAAGCTTCTTCTTTAGTAATACAATAATCGCAATAACAATCAATTTGATTCTTTGATAATATATTGGTTAGTTCTTGAGAACGCTCAATACTATCGTCAATTATTAAAATTCTTATCATTTTAAACTTCCTCCAAAATATGCTTTTTCACTTCCTCTTTCCATGAAGCATCTAAAAAATATATTAGTTCTTTAAAATTTGGATACTTATTTATGCATTGTTCCTTTATTTCATCTAATGTCTTTTCTGATGCTCCTTCTCCAAATTTAGTATATTGTGTAACAATAATTACGGGCGAAGGATGGTGTTTTCTTTTTAATTCATCAAGCAATAACAAACCTCCATATGGTTTGAAATGTTCAGATTCATTATTGTCAAATGTTGGGAGACTCATATCTAAAAGAATAACATCAAAACTATTCTTTGATATTTCTATCATTGCTGAATTCAGAGAGTGTTTTTTTGTTATATCAATATGATTGTTGATCATTTTCAATAACTTAATAATTTGGTTTTCTTTATAAGCATCATCTTCAACTAATAAAACTGAATTAACTATTACAAGTCACTCCTTCCTTATTAATCTTTATTCTAATAGTGTATTTGCTCTCATTAAATTCCACTTTGAAATCACTACCGACACCCAATACACTAAACAATACATCTAAAACCTTAATTAACCCCATGCCGCCTTCTTTGTGAGAATTAAGTCCAATATATTTCTTTTCATTAAACACATTATTAATTTGATTAACCGACTCTAGTGTTTTTGCTTGATTAATGTTTTTTGAGGTATTATTAGTTAATGAAATGTCAATGTTTTTTTCGCTCTCTTCCACTATAAAATCTAACTTCAATTCATTGAAACTTTCAAATTTTGCATGAATAATAGCATTTGAGAATATTATTTGTAAAACATCGTAAAAATATACAAATGTTTCACCTAACATTTCTGAACTTGATTTTATATTAATATTTAGTTTTACCTGGTCAAAATTGTTAAATTGTTGCAATAGTGTGTTTTTAAGCACGTCCAGTATTTTATTCCAATCATAGTTATTCATTGGAACAGATTCGGATAAAAAGAACCACTTTTTAACATTGTCAATTTCTGATTGAATGTTTGTTCTGCACTTAGATATTCTATCGCTAATATTTGATAGTGCGTTATCATTTATGCAGTAATTCTTAATATCATCCTTCAATCTTTCTAAAGCTGTGATAGCTTTTTGTTTAAACGATTCTAGAATATTATCTCGGATAAATGTTAAATAATTGTTTGTTTTCTCAATTATACAATTTGAGATCATTGAGATAAACTCATTAGTATAAATTACTTCATTATTTCTTATGTAATAATATATGTACTTTAGGTCAGATATATTAATTCTATAATCAAACAAGGCATTTGGTATTTCTTTATCGATAAAAACCTTAAAAGTATAATTAGTTAATTCATCAATGTGTTCGTTTATGGTGTTTCTAAAAACACTTATTGGTTGAGAAATTTCTTCCAAAACTAGTTTTTTATCAATTAGAGAAGCAAAAAAGTTGTTATTTGTATTAAACAAAGAATTCGCTTCAAATACTTTAGTAATAGTATTCTTAAAAGTGCCATGTCGTACTCTGGTGCTTAAAAAAGTGTCAAGTCCCTTAGAACCAAAGCAAAACTCTTTTGCATATATATCAAACATTTCTCCAATTATTAAATCTCTTTTGCGTGCAACAATTTTCATGGAATCAATATCGGTTATAAACGCTAACGGATTATCATAATTAACATATTGATAATAAGTCTCTGGTGTCCGCTTATATTCATCAACTAATTTGTTAATTTCGTCATAAGTGTTTTCCGTGATTTCATTATAATCTATACACAATTTTGAATAGTCAACAGCTTTTTTAAGTGTCTTTAATTCTTGTTCCTTCATTATATTTGAGATTTCTTTGGTATATAATGCTTTGTTTTGTTCATCATTTTCTAGCAAATATTTGCAAATCTCAATTCGATAGTTTTCTACATCAATTGAATTATCAAATAACCAATACAATGAAGGTAGTGTTTCAATTGTGCATATTTCTCCAAGGAAATAATTAGCAATATCTTTGTCAATATCAAGTGACAATATATCCAACGGTTTTGAAATCTTGTATTCATCAAACATATTTCTTATTGCAATTTCCTTATACTCGGACAGAGTGGTAAGTTTAAACACTACAATTACGTTATATATATTGATGATATCATCTATTTCAATGTTTTTCTTAATATAATCTTCTAATCCTTCTATGTCATATTTAAAAATCAATGTATCGCAATTTGCAAGGGCTTTGCATAGTACCTTTATTGCTACATCAAAATCTTTATCTATAATAGCCCTAGAGTAAATAGTATAATTATTTGCGCATCTATAAACTCTGTTATCAGAAAGCATTGATTCTGTTTTGTCATAGTTTTTGCATGCATCATTTTTTTCAATTACATCAGGAAATATTGGTGGATAACTCTTAAATACAACCTCATTGAATAGGGATATTTCATCATTTGAAAAGCATTTTCTTATTGTTGAATCGTTCGAATACCCTTTGAGGTAAGAACAATAACTATTCAATGAATAAGAAATATTAAACCACTTTAACGATGCACAAATGGCGTCCAACTTTTTAATGCTTTGCAATAATGTATTTAATGATTTTGGATTGTTAATTCTAATTACTAAATTAGCAATTTCAGTAATAATACATTCTTTTTTTTGTGTTTGTTCACTGTTAAATAATTCATCAAATGCTGTCAACATTATATTTACATACGATAAATCATTTATATTGTTTGGATTTAGATAAACCTTATTTTTCAATTTAGAATAGTCTTTATTGTTGACATCTTCAATTATAGAAGAATACTCTTCACTAACTTTAATAGAATTATTATGAAAAGACTGCAAAAAGTTCAATTCAAAATCATTAATTTTTTTACAGAGCGTATCTAAAGCCATAATTGTTAATCGATTAGGCTTTTCATTTTCCATGTCTCTATGAATTGCAAACTTTATTAACAGGAAAATATCAATTGCTGAACATGTAAAACTGAATTGCAAAATATTATTCATTTGATTATTATCGTAATTTGAATTTGTGCTAAAATAGTATAAAAAATAATCATCTAAACCATTTTCCATTTTTTTGATGTTTTTATACAGGTTATTATTATGGCTGGAAGGATTAGCTCTAAAATCCGTAAGGCTCGCATATATGAGCGCATAAACTTCGCTAGAACCCTGCAAGCCTAACGATTCTATGGTTTTATTAACATCATTACTATTTAAATGTGAGAGCATAATTCTGCTTTTTAATGACCAAAAAGAGCAACAAATATTATTCTCGATGTATTCAAGTTCATTAATAGCCTTATCATACTCACCACAAAGAACATAAAAATCAAACATATCTTTATGTGTTGTGAAATCATTAATTTCATTACTAAATCTTGACAATACTAATGAATACCAATAAGTTGTTTTTAAGGCGGTATTTGAAAAGCCTATTTCCGAACCCTTTGTGATTGCGCCATAAGATGTTGGAAATAACGACTCTTTTATTGAATATATTATTGAACTGTTTGTTATAATTTCGCCTAACCTATCATATTCGTTTCCATTATTAGCATCTAGAAAAGATTTTAAATTATAATGGATATCTCCTTTTTTTAGCTTTAAATTTAATAATGCTTGCTTGCTTTTGGGATTCATAATGTAACTCCTATTTCTTATTTTTAAAAATAATCCATTTTAATTTTAGACGCGTTAATACACTTTTGTCAACGAAATGTACTAAAATGTATAAAAAAACGACAAAAAAAGACATAATTAATCAAAAATTAGGGGTTGACAAATCAAAAATACTTGTTCCGTTAAAAACAGCCATCGGTTAATTCCGATGGCTGCATTGTTTTTTTCTATTGCAATGTTTTAATAATCTCATGAAATTCAGGTATTGTCTTGAATTCATCGGGAAGCGGATATTTTTCTTTAAGAAGCGTTTTAACGCTACTTGTTGCAACAAAGGTGCTGCCAAGTGTATGCTTGTCAAATTCTCTCCCGTCAAAAAAGATAGAATGTAAAACTGTGATTCTGTCAAGGCTGTCAAAACGCTTTGCGAGTTCTGCCTCTTTTTTGAAATATTGCAGACCTTTTTCATAGTCACCTTTTTTAACATAAAGATAACCGACGTAGCCATAGGCATAAATAATATTTCGCCAAGCGCTGCCGTAATTACTTTCGTCGTAAAACAAATTCAGCATTTCTATTTCTGCTTTCCGTGCGGCAATTAGTATGTCGGCATCATTATCTTCATCTGTCACGCCGAAAAGATGTGCTAATCCTGCACACAGCAAACCTATTGCTTCATCAACTGCTTCCATAGAATATTCCTTCTGCTCATCAGTACCATGAGGGAACAGATAAGATCGCAGAAACTCCTGACCGTCACGCATATAAGGCATTTCATCTATGATTTTTTTGCAGTCGTCAAATGATATACCGCTGTTTTCATATTCGGAAAGCGTACTGTAATAGGTAGCTAAATACCTTTTGGAGCATATGCGTATACTGTCAACCCTGCAATTATTCTGAATGTTAGAATATATCGCTTTGATTTTAGGCAGGCATTCCTTGTAGTCTTTACCGTTGTTCCTAAAAGCCAAATCACCCATATATCGAAGCTGAATTCTGAAATCATTAGGGAATCTTTTGATTGCATCAATAATGATATCGTGTTTTAAAGCGTTGTCAGTGAGGTTATCATACTCCTCAATGATCTTCAATATTTCTTCTTCGTCCCTTGCTTTATCAACGCCGAGCAGCGTATCGGTTGAAACGGAAAAGAATTCCGCTATAACGGGAAGAAAAGCAATATCGGGATAGCTTTCGCCCCTCTCCCATTTGCTTATTGTCTGAAAGGAAACGCCGAGATAATCTGCAAGAGCCTCTTGCGTTAAATCCCGTTCTTTACGAAATCGCTTAACATTCTCGCTGAAATAAATATTCATAAAATCACCTCAAATAATATTGGCGGTACCGTCTGATTAAATGATAGCGCAAAAAACGCTGTAACTCAATAACTTATTCATTGAAAATATTTCTACCAACAGTAGAAAAAGCGACTGCAATTTGGTTGGCAAGCGGTTGACGTTCAGGCAAACTCAAGTCAACTAACGGCAGCTCAAGTAAGCCATTGCGATTTTTATAAAATCGGTTTAGTAAGTATTTAAGCGCATTTAGAGCGACTTGCATAAAAATAAGACGGGTTAAAATTAAGCCGTCTTTGGTTGAGGTGACAGGACTTTCTTCTCAACTATCGAACAGTCCACTGGACTGTTCTCCCGATTTCGTGCGGCTTACACCTGCGAAATCGGAGTTCGTTTCAAGTCCTGTCTTTAAAGCAAAATAAGAGCAGCCCATTAAGGACTGCTCTTATTTTGGTCGAGGTGACAGGACTTGAACCTGCGGCATCTTGCTCCCAAAGCAAGCACTCTAGCCAAACTGAGTTACACCTCGAAATATTCTCGATATCTCGATATATTTATGATTAAAAACAGTATAACACCTCGAAATATGTTTTATCTGTTTCAATGCTTTGATATTCTATAATATTTGATAGTTTTTGTCAAGAATTAATCAAAAAATCCCACTCAAATGGGTGGGATTTTTTGAACTTATAATTGTTAAGCTTCAATATCGCTGTAAATTCCGTAGTGGTCGCTGATGTAGCCTTCGGAAAGGTCGTCAAGATAACCGCAGGAAGTAACCTTATTGTTATCGCTGATAAATATAAAATCAATGGGAAGATTGCCTGTACTGCGGTAGCCCCATTCCTGATAGGTTGCTATCGTTTTGTCATTTGTTAACTGCGAATTGATAAGCTTTGATGAAATTGTTTTATATGCCTGACCCGAATAATTCTGATTGAAATCGCCCGTGAGAATTATTCTTATATCACCGTATTGTGCCTTGATTTCATCAATTTTTGCGGATATAAGCTCTGCGCCGTAATTCATAGCCCTTTCACTTGAATTATCAAGATGGGTGTTTAAAAAGGCGAACAGCGCACCGTTTTTATCTTTAAGAATTGCATACGAGCAAATTCTGTTGCAGCCTGCTTCCTCGGTGTTTCCGTTTTCATCGGTGAAGGAATAACGGCTTTCCTTTTCGGGTGTTTCTGAAAGCCAGAAGGTGTTTGTTTCAACGGCTGTGAAGATTTCCGTATTCCAGAAAATGCCGTTCATTTCACTTGTGTTTTCATCGCTGTCTCCGCCGCGCTTAACTGCATAGCAATCATATTTCGGAAGCAGCTTTTGCAGCTTAATCATCCAGGAAGCGTTAAGCTCCTGAGTTCCGATTAAATCGGGATTTGCAGCTTTCATATAATCTGCAAAGCGTTGAACTCTTTCATCGCTGCCCGTTCCGTCCATGCTGCTGCCCCATGGCGCCGCAACATTGAAGGATACAACTCGCAGGGTGTTTGCGCTCTTTTCAATATCTGTGCTTCTGATGTATTTTGAATCCATCGGAATAATAATAGATACAGTTGAATAAATAACAAGCGTAATGGCACACAAAACGCTTTTGATATTGTTTTTGCCGTTTGGTTTTTCGCAAAGATAGTGAAGAATAAATTCAAAAGCGTAAATCAACGCTGTTAGTGAAAATCCTATTAAGATTCTTCCTCCGAAAAAGTAAACAGCTTCCCCGAGGATTGCAAAAACAAGGGCGTTTGTTATGCTGAAAAGCATATTTCTTCTAAAACCGTTTTTTGTTACCGAAAACAGTGAAGAAATAATAACCGCAAGTGAAAAAACGATAACGCCTATAATCGCAAGAACTGCAAAGAAATAGTCTTTTTCCGCTGTAAGCGCCGCAAAATCAAAGCCGTGATTTACTATGCTCAGTATAAACGCAAGCAGTGAAACCTTTTTATGCCCTGCCCAAAACATCGGCAGGCACATTGATGCAAGCGGCGTGAAAAACAATATCAGCCTTATAATATGCCACGGGGTTTTTATTGTTGATGCTTTGAGCATATCGCCGAAACGGTTAACCGCGTCAACCTCCTTTTGCGCCTGCTTTGCGTCTGCTTCAAGGCGCTCGTCAAGCTGATAATACATCAGATTCACTCCGCATTTCGGGCAGGTTTGCTTCATATAAAAGGGACTGAGCTTTTCACCGCATTTCGGACATTTTGAGTTATTCTTCATTGCCCGACACCTCCTTTGAAAGCTCCTCACGCCTTACCTTCATATCCGAGCGTATTTTTTCAAGGCGCTCGCCTGTTAGGTTATAGAAATAATAGGGGATGAGGGACAGCAAACCTAAAAGCCAGGGAACAAGCGTAAACAGCGCCCATATGTATAAATCGGTTTTGTCGCCCTTAATCGCAACCCGATTGCCGAGCTCATCTGTTTTGAAGGAAAGACCGATAATCGGCAGAAGCGCGGTTCCGATTGAGGTTGAAACAGAGCCCGTAAGCTTGCTTACAAAGGTTAAAACAGAGAATGAAACGCCCTCGTTTCTTTCGCCCGTTTTCCATTCCATATAATCAACCGTGTCGCCAATCATTTCGGTTGGTATTACTGAATTGATTGTGTTGAAAAAGCTGAAAATAAAGTTCTGAACCATCAGCAGAATTGAAATAACAAGTATGCTGCTGTTATAGAATTTAAGTCCTGCAAGGAAAACAACCGTTCCGACAACACTGCGAACAATTATGTTAAGCATAACAATCTGCCTGTTATCAAGCTTTCTTTTGAGCTTTGGAATAAGCAGATAGGTTAAGAAACCGAATATTGTTCCCGGCAGAGATATCCATAAAACCGCAGAGTTAAGATTTAAAACCTCGGAATAATAGTAGGTCTGAAAAACGCCTGCAAGCCCTGTAAGCGCTCCGATTATATTGCCGAGAATAATCATCATCAGCGGTTTGTTTTTCAGCATTATTTTGAATCCCTCAAGCACCGAGGGCTCTTTTATGCTCTGAACAACTCTTTCCTTCGTTTTGCGCCCTGCAAGAGAGAATACAAAAACAAGCAAAAACGCAGAGATTATCGCAAGAATTAAAAAGTCCTGCGAAAGACTTAAACCCCAGACTCCGTTATTGGATAAATCCATCATAATAACAAGGAAGGTTATTGAAAATCCGCCGAGGATTCCCGAAAGAAAGCGCGCTGTTGAAATTGCCCTTGTTCTGTCGCTCGGGGAAGGGGATATTGCAGTGCTCATTCCCCAGAACGGAACATCGCCGATGGTGTAGAAAAATTCCCATATAAAATATGAGATATACATATAAATTATTTTAATTGTTGTGCTTTTGGCGTCTGCCAAGATTTCGGGTCCTGCAAAAAGCATAATCGTTGCAACCGCAAGCGGAAGGGGAACAATAAGAAGATAGGGGCGAAGCTTGCCGTAGCGTGTTCGCGTTTTATCTATAAGCGAGCCCATAAGCGGGTCGTTGATTGTGTCCCATATTCCGAGAATGAGAATCATTGTTGCAACGGCTTCGGTTGGAATTCCGAAAACCTTAGTGAAAAACAGGGAGAGATATCCCCCTGCCACCATATTATAGCCGAAAACCTGGCCTGCATTTGCAAAGCCGTAAGCCAGGTTTTCCTTTACACCCACATATCGGATGTCTTTTGTTTCACTCATATTATCAATCCTTAATTGATTGAGGCGAAGCCGAGAAACCGACAGCTCGGAACTCGGCACTCGCATCTCGAAACTATCTTAGAGCAGAATTATATTATGCTCCTTACATTCTTCCCTCATACTCTCGCTCCAGATAGAACACTGAACCTCGCCGATGTGAGCCTTCTGAAGAAGAAGCATACAAAGTCTTGACTGACCGATTCCGCCTCCGATTGTAAGGGGATATGTGCCGTTTAAAATGTTTTTATGAAATTCAAAGCTTTCTCTTTCAAGGCAGCCCTCTGTTTCAAGCTGAGAATGAAGGCTTTCGGAATCAACACGAATGCCCATTGAGCTGAGCTCAAAAGCGCATTGAAGCAGTTCGTTCCATACAAGAATATCGCCGTTGAGCTTCCAGTCGTCATAGTCGGGAGCTCTGCCGTCGTGCTTTTCGCCGCTCTTAAGCTTGCCGCCGATTTGCATTAAGAAAACGGTTTTATGCTCTTTAACAATAGCGTTTTCTCTTTCCTTTGCAGAAAGCTCGGGGAACATATCCTCAAGCTCCTGGGTTGTGATGAAGAAAACCTCTTTGCTCATTTCAAAGCTTAAAACGGGATATTGCTGCTGAACCTTTTTGTTTGATTCATAAATTGCTTCAACAATTTTTTTAACTGTTTCTTTTAAGAATTCAATGTTTCTGTTTTCTCTGCTGATAACCTTGCACCAGTCCCACTGGTCAACAAACATTGAATGAAGGTTATCGGTGTCGTCGTCGCGGCGAATTGCATTCATATCTGTGTAAATGCCTTCACCGGGCTTGTAGCCGTAGCGGTAGAGTGCCTGTCTCTTCCACTTTGCAAGGCTCTGAACAACCTCTGCTTCACCTTCAACATTCTTCATTGTGAAATGAACCTTGCGTTCAACGCCATTGAGGTCGTCGTTGATTCCGCTTGCCTTTGTAACAATAAGCGGTGCGGTTATTCTGTCGAGCTCAAGAGCTTTTGCAAGTGTTGTCTGGAATGTATCTTTAACAGTTTTTATAGCCTTTTGCGTCTCTCTCTGAGAAAGAGAGGATTGATATCCCTTAGGATAAATGTTCATTTTTTGTCCTCCTTTTTCTTAATAACTATGCAGTGATATAATTGCGGCGCAGCCCCACAATTCGTAATCTCGACCAACGGTTCCCAAAATTTGTTTCGGCTTGGAGCGCCGACAAATT
>SVQE01000060.1 GCA_015065505.1 Oscillospiraceae bacterium | reverse complement strand
GATTTTGATACAATTTTCGGCGTTGCCGATTTACATTCAATAACGGTTCGTCAGGAGCCTGCAAAGCTCAGAGAGCAAACAACACAGCTTTATGCAATGCTTCTCGCTCTGGGACTTGACCCCGAAAAGGGAATAGTTTTTATTCAGAGCCATGTTCCCGAGCATTCACAGCTTGCATGGCTGCTTAATTGCTACACTCAGTTCGGCGAGCTTAACAGAATGACTCAGTTTAAGGATAAAAGTGCACAGCACAGCGATAATGTTAACGCAGGTCTTTTCACATATCCCTGCTTAATGGCTGCGGATATTCTGCTTTATCAGGCTGATGTTGTTCCCGTTGGCGCAGACCAGAAGCAGCACCTTGAAATTGCAAGGGATATTGCAGAGCGCTTCAACGGCATTTACGGCAATGTTTTCACAGTGCCCGAGCCGTATATTCCAAAGGCAGGCGCAAGGGTTATGAGCCTTCAGAATCCGATTTCCAAGATGAGCAAATCCGACCCGAATCCAAAGGGAACGGTTTATCTTACGGATGAGCCGAATGTTATTATGAAAAAGTTCAAATCCGCAGTAACAGACAGCGAAATGAGTGTTCGTTATGCCGACGGCAAGGACGGAATTAATAACCTTATGACGATTTATTCCGTAATAACGGGCGACAGCTTTGAAACCATTGAACACGATTTTGCAGGAAAGGGCTACGGCGCTTTCAAGAAGGCGGTTGGCGAAGCAGTTGTTGAAGAGCTTGCCCCCGTTCAGAAGAAATATAACGAGCTTATGAAGGATAAGGCATATCTTAAAGAGTGCTGGGAAAACGGCGCTGATATTGCTTCCCGTGTTGCAGGCAGAACACTTTCAAAGGCTATGAAAAAGATTGGATTTCTTGCAAAATAAGGTGATAAAATGCTTAATATAATTCCTTATCCGAAATCTGTAATTGAAAAAGAGGGCGTTTTTACTCTTGATAAGACGATAAGTGTTAAAAGCGATTTTGACTTGCCGCTGATTAAAGAATATTTTTCTTTTGAAGGCGAAGCAAACACCTTTTTTCATAAGGATGATGCCGTCAGCAAAGAGGGCTACAGACTCGTTGTTTCACAAAATGAAATAAACATATATTCATCAACGAAAACGGGGGCATACTACGCCTTTCAGACTCTTACAGCAATAACAGAGTTAAGCGGCATACCCTGCTGCGAGATAGAGGATGAGCCGTATTTTTCATGGCGCGGAATCAATATTGATGAATCGCGCCACTTCTTCGGTGAAGAGCAGATAAAAAAAGTTATTAACTATATGTTTAAGCATAAGCTCAATGTGCTTCACTGGCATTTAACCGATGACCACGGCTGGCGAATTGAAATTAAAAAATATCCGCTTTTAACAGAAATCGGCTCGAAAAGAAGCTACACTCATACGGGCGGATGGAAAAGCTTTAAAAAGGAAAACAAGCCCCACGAAGGCTTTTACACTCAGGAACAGATTAAAAATATAATTGCATATGCAAAGGAAAGGGGAATTAAAATTGTTCCCGAAATAGATTTTCCTGCGCATTGCATTTCCGCTATGGCGGCATACAACAATCTTATGTGTTTTCCGCAAAAGCAGGAGGTTGTGGGATATTTCTCTTGGGATTATCCTAAGTACAAAAGCCTTAATTTCAGGGCAAACAAAACTCTGTGTCTTGGCAAAGAGGAGGTTTACGATCTTGTTTTTTCGGTTCTTGAAGAGGTTTGCAATCTTTTTGATTCAGACTATATTCATATCGGCGGTGACGAAGCGCCGCACAGCGAATGGCAAAGGTGTGAAAAATGCCAAAGGGTCATCAAAGAGCAGGGGCTTGCTGATGAAACCGAGCTTCAGGGATATTTTGAAAACAGGCTTTTCGCTTTTATTAAAGAACACGGCAAAAAGCCTATCGGTTGGAACGAAATAGCAAGTGCCAAAAACCTTGCCACCGCTGATAAGAAAGCAGTTATTCAGTATTGGACAAGGAAAAGGGATAAAAACGCCGAGAATTATGTTAATTCGGGCGGAAGTATGATTTTATCAAATCATCAGAGCTTCTATTTTGATATGCCGTACGCTCGGTATCCTATATCAAACACATATAACTATGACCCTGCCGATTACGGCGTTAATAGCGCCAATCTTTCAAATGTTCTGGGCGTTGAGGGCGAGCTGTGGAGCGAATGGATAAGCGATTCAAAGAAGCTTCAGATGCAGCTGTTCCCGAGGCTTCCTGCACTTGCAGAGGTTGGCTGGCTTCCAAAAGAAAAACGCGATTTTGAAAGCTTTAAAAAGAGATGGGATATGCAAAAGCCAAATCTTAAAAGCAGTAAAATAAATTATGCCGAGGATGAAATTGCATACGCAAAAAATAAAAAGCAATCGGCGAAAATATTATATAAATTCACTCACGGAAATCCTTACCTTGAGGTTGAATTGAATGATAAATACAAAAAGGAGAAATCTGAAAATGAAATTTAATGAATTTCCGCAGGCAGTTGTTAACGAAAATGTTGACTGGACTGTTCGCGAAATAACAAATGTTATTAAAAGATACGGTCCGCGTGAATCGGGCAACTCGAACTGCCTTGCAGCGCAGAAGCACATCAAAAAGGAAATGGACACCTTCTGTGACGAAACAGGCTTTGAAGGATACAAAATGAATCCGAAGGCATTTTTGCACTTCACAAAAACAGTTTCAGTTGCAACAATACTTGCTGTTGTTGTGTGCCTTCTTTTAACTTATCTTGATGTTTTTGACAATATCGGAAAAACCGCGTTTTTCCTTCCGCAGATTATTGTCGGGGCTGTTGTTATAATCAGCCTTCTGATTGCGTTTATTCAGTTAACTCTTTATAAGCCCTTCTGTGATATTTTCTATCCCAAAAAGGATGCAAACAACTTCTATGCAAAGCGTGCACCCAAGGGTGAGGTTAAAAAGAGAATTATCATCAGCGGTCATATTGATGCAGCATATGAATGCCGTCATACTCGCTACAGCACAAAGAAGATTCACCTTATGTTTCCGTTAATGGCAGCAACAATCGGAACACTTGCTATTTCCGCTGTTATTGCAATTATCAGCGTTATTGCAAACTTCGTTAATTTGGGCGCATTCGGCGACTTTATGCTTGACTGGAGCTTTCATTTCCATCTTTTAACTGCAGTTGCAATAATTCCGCTTTTATTCTATGTTGATTTCAAAACAGTTGCACCCGGTGCAAACGATAACTTAACAGGAACCTATGCCGCTGTTTGTGCGCTTCGTATGCTTGATATGGCAGGCGTTGAGCTTGAAAACACAGAGGTTGTTGCTCTTATCAACGATGGCGAGGAAGCAGGTCTTAAGGGCATTAAGGCTTGGGCTAAAAGCCATAAGGATGAATATGTAAATTCAGGTGTTGAAACCTATGCGCTGTGTGTAGACACTCTTGCAGACGATGGCTACCTCAAGGTTTTCGGCAAGGATATGAATTCTCGCGTTAAAAACGATGCCTTTTTCACCAATTTCGTTCTTGAAGCAGGCAAGGAAACAGGCGCAGATGAAATGAAAATCGGAAGCGTATTTAAGGGCTCTTCCGACGCTGCTGCATTCTCGCAGGCAGGAATTAAAGCAACAACACTTGCTGCTATGGACCCTGCACCTGCATATTATTATCATAATTCAAGAGATAATTATGATATCCTCAACCCCGAGGTAATCAAAAAAGGCTACAATGTTGTTATTGCAACAATTTTAAATCTTGACAACAAATAATAAAAACGGGAGCAATCCCGTTTTTATTAGTTTTGAGTTCCATGTTCCGAGCTCCGAGTTTTCGGGTCGCTTCGCTCCGATTATTATTGACCGAACGAAGTGAGAAACCAACAACTCGTCACTCGCAACTTGCAACTTGAAACTATATAAAGGTGTATAAATGAAACGAACCAATACTAAACTCCACGCCTTTCTTCTCGCGTTTGCGGCTTTAATCTGGGGAACGGCATTTGTTGCCCAGAGCGAGGGAGGGGACGTTACAGGACCGTATACCTTCACTTGTATTCGGTATTTAATCGGTGCGGTTGTTCTTCTTCCGATAATTAAAATCGGTGATAAAACCGATTTCTACGGCGGCAATAAGCCGAAAACAAAGGAAGATAAGAAGAATCTGAGAATTGCAGGACTCTGCTGCGGACTCTGCCTTGCAGGCGCATCCACCTTGCAGCAGGTTGGGCTTTATTACGGAACTTCCGCAGGCAAGGCAGGCTTTTTAACCGCGTGCTACATAATTCTTGTTCCGATTTTAGGTCTGTTTATAAAAAAGAAGTGCCCCAAAATAGTCTGGATTGCGGTTGCAATAACTATTGTGGGGCTGTATCTGCTGTGTATTAACGGTGAATTTTATATGGAGTTCAGCGATTTGCTGGTGCTTGCGTGTTCGCTGTTGTGGGCTGTGCATATTTTAACAATAGACCATTTTATGATAAAGAAGGTGGACCCCGTCCGCCTCAGCTCAAGGCAGTTTTTTGTTACGGCATTTCTTTCCGCTTTCCCGATGTTTTTCATTGAAATGAAGTGCGATTTTTCAAAGGTGCTTCCTGCTATCGCAGTTGCTTTTTCAGGAAAGGCGCTCATATCAATTCTTTTTGCAGGCGTTATGAGCTCGGGAATTGCATTCACGCTTCAGATTATCGGGCAAAGGGGACTCAATCCAACCGTTGCATCGCTTATAATGAGCCTTGAAAGCGTTTTTTCTGTGCTTGCAGGCTGGATAATCCTCGTCGAAAAACTAAGCTTTAAAGAAGCGCTGGGCTGCGTGCTGATATTCGGCGCGATTATCCTTGCTCAGCTGCCTGCGGATAAATTAAGAGTGAAGAGTGAAGAGTGAAGAGTTTCGGGTCGCAAGCGACGATTTTAATTGACGACCGCAAATCCTCAATTCGAAATTGACCTATCCACTAAAAAAGAGAGCCAAAGGCTCTCTTTTTTATTGCATAAGCTTAACCATAACCGCTTTCTGTGCGTGAAGTCTGTTTTCGGCTTCGTCGAAGATTTCGTTTGCGTGCTCTTCAAATACCTTTGCGGTTATTTCTTCCTCGCGGTGTGCAGGCAGGCAGTGAAGCACCATTGCATCGGGCTTTGCAAGCGCCATAACCGCATCGTTAATCTGGAAGTTTTTGAAAATCTTTTCACGCTCTGCTTTTTCATCCTCCTGACCCATTGAAGCCCATACATCGGTGTAAAGAATATCTGCATTCTTTGCACATTCTTCAATGTTATCCGAAACTGTGAGCGTGCCGTTTTCATTTGCCCATTTAACAAGCTCTGCATCGGGTTCATATCCTTTGGGGCAGGCAATAGCACATTCAATTCCCATAATAATTGAGCCTGCAATCAGCGAATTTGCCATATTGTTTCCGTCGCCTATAAAGCAAAGCTTTAAGCCGTTGAAGCTCTTTTTGTATTCTCTGATTGTCATTAAATCGGCGAGCACCTGGCAGGGATGGCAGTAGTCGGTAAGTCCGTTGATAATCGGAATAGAGCCGTATTCAGCCAAATCCTCAACCTCTTTTTGCTCAAAGGTGCGTATCATAATTCCGTCGAGATAACGCGAAAGCACGCGTGCTGTGTCCTCAATGGGCTCGCCTCTGCCAATCTGCAAATCCCTTGATGAAAGGAAGAGCGCCTGACCGCCGAGCTGATACATTCCTGTTTCAAAGCTTACCCTTGTTCTTGTTGAGCTTTTCTGAAAAATCATTCCGAGAGTTTTGCCTTTAAGCAGGGGATGCGGAGTTCCGTTTTTCAGCTCGAATTTAAGCTGATCTGCAAGGTTTAATATATCGAGTATTTCTTTTTTTGATAAATCCTGAAGCTTAAGCAGATGTTTCATCTTCAATTACCTCCCTTAGTATGCTGAGACCTTCGTCGATTTCTTCCTTGCCAATGTTGAGCGCAGGAAGAAGTCTTATTTTATTATGGTGAGCGGTTAAAACAAGTAAGCCCTTTTCAATGCATTTCTTTGCAACCTCGGATGCGTTTTTATCGGAGTCAATTCCAATCATAAGTCCGAAACCGCTTACAGCCTTAACGCCCTTAATATTCATTAAAAAGCTTCTGATGTATTCGCTTTTTTCATTAACTTCGTTTAATAAGCTTTCATCAATTCTTTTAACAACGCTTATTGCGCCAGCACAGGCAATCGGGTTAGCGCCGAAGGTTGAACCGTGAGTGCCCGGAGTGGGTGTGTTCTCGGTTTTTTCGCCGAATAAAACAGCGCCGATAGGAAGTCCGTTGCCAAGTCCCTTTGCAGTTGTAACAATATCTGGGCTGATGTTGAAATGCTCGTATGAAAAATACTTTCCGCATCTGCCGTTGCCCGTCTGAACCTCGTCAACAATGATGAGAATATCATTATCAGCAGCGATTTTCTTAATTTCTTCAACGAAATCGGCAGTTAAATTATTAACTCCGCCTTCACCCTGAACACATTCAAACATAATAGCGCAGATATCGTCTGAAATCATATTTATGAGCGCTTCAATGTCGTTTGCAGGGCAGTATTTAAAGCCTTCGGTAAAGGGATGAAAAATTGTGTGAAATTCATCCTGTCCCGTTGCCGCAAGGGTTGTTATCGTTCTTCCGTGGAAGGAATCGCAAAGGGTTATAACCGTGCTTCTGCCTTCACCGTATTTATCAAAGGAATACTTCCTTGCGAATTTGATTGCACATTCATTTGCCTCAGCACCGCTGTTTGCGAAGAAAACCTTTTTAAGTCCCGTTTTCTCGCAGAGAAGCTGAGCAAGCTCGGCGCAAGGCTCTGTATAGTAAAGATTGCTTACATGCTGAAGCTTTGCAAGCTGTTCTTTAACAGCGTTTTGCCACTCCTCATCGCAGTTACCGAAAGAGGTTACGCCTATTCCCGATGTGAAATCAATATATTTTTTGCCGCTTTCATCAAACAAAACCGTGCCTTTTCCGCTTGTTAAGCAAACGGGGAACCGCCCATATGTGTTTGCAATAAATTTACTGTCTTTTTCTTTGGTGTTCATTCATATCTCCTGTTAAGGGGTTAGGTGTTAGGTGTGGGTCTGCGACGCTATTATAATTGCCGTGCGCAGCACCCTCAATTCGTAATTCGTCATTCGTAATTCGTAATTTTTATAATCTGAACATCGTTCCCATACCTTCATCGGTCAGCATTTCCATAAGTATGGAATGGGGAACTCGTCCGTCAATAATAAATGCTTTTTTGCAGCCCTGGCGAAGCGCTTTGGTCATTGAATCCATTTTAGGAATCATTCCGCCGCTTATAATGCCCTGTGCAATAAGAGCAGGGGTATCTGAAACATAAACCTTTTTAATCAGGGTTTCAGGGTTATCCTTATCTTTGCAAAGGCCAACAATATCGGTCATTGAGATAAGCGCTTCCGCTTTAAGAGCACCTGCGATTTCAGCTGCTGCGGTGTCTGCATTAATATTATAACAATGTCCCTGCTCATCAAAGCCGACTGTTGAAATAACGGGGATATAGTTGTTATCAAGCGCCTCGGTTATGACATCGGTATTAATCTCTGTTATGTTGCCGACGAAGCCGTGAACATTATCGGCAGGCGAGCATTTAAGCATACCGCCGTCCATACCCGAAAGACCTATTGAGCGTCCGCCGAGGTTGCATATACGGCAAACCAAATCCTTGTTTACCTTGCCTGCAAGCACCATCTGAACAACATCAATAGTTTCGTCATCGGTAACGCGAAGTCCGTCAACAAACTTGCTTTCAATATTCATTTTTTCAAGCACTCTGTTGATTTCGGGACCGCCGCCGTGAACAAGAACAATCTTAACGCCTATGGTTGAAAGATAAACCAAATCGTGCATAACGGCTTTTTTGAGTTCATCGTTAATCATTGCGTTTCCGCCGTATTTAACAACGATTGTTTTTCCGTCGTATTGCTGAATATTCGGCAGCGCCTCTGCAAGAATCTGCGCTTTCTGTAAGTTATCAATATTCATAATAATCTCCTATAATGCCGTGCGCAGCACCAAAATACTGACCATTGTCCACTGACCACTGTCCACTGATTAAGTTCTGTAGTCTCCATTAATCTTAACATAATCATAAGTAAGGTCGCAGCCCCAGGCTGTTGCATCAAAATTGCCTTCGTTAAGATTAACATGTATTTCTATTTCATCGCTTTTCAGTATCTCTGCTGCGGTCTCCTCGCTGAATTCAACACCCGATCCGTTTTTGCAAACCTCAATAGTGCCGTATTCGCTTGAAAGGGCAACATCAACCTTGTTTATATCAAACTCGGCGTCCGCGTAACCAATGGCGCAAAGAACGCGTCCCCAGTTTGCATCCTCGCCGAACATTGCTGCCTTGAAAAGAGTTGAGCAGATAACGCTTTTTGCAATTACTATTGCCTTATCCTTGCTGTCTGCACCGCTGCAAACGCATTCAAGAAGCTTTGAAGCGCCTTCGCCGTCCTTTGCAAGCATTCTTGTGAGATTAGCCATAACCTCAAAGAGCGCCTCTTTAAACACCTGATATGCAGGCTCGTCAACACTCTGAATTTCCTTGTTGCAGGCAAGGGAATTTGCCATTAAAACAACCATATCGTTTGTTGAGGTGTCGCCGTCGATTGAAAGGCAGTTATATGTTACCTTAACAATTTCGCTGAGCGCCTTCTGAAGTATTTCGCTTGAAACAGCGCAGTCGGTTGTTATGAAATTAAGCGTTGTTGCCATATTCGGGTGAATCATTCCCGAGCCCTTTGCCATACCGCCGAGGGTGCAGGTACAGCCGTCTATATTGAATTCAACGGCATATTCCTTCTTGACCGTGTCGGTTGTCATAATAGCACTTGCGGCTTCCTCGTTCTTGCCGTAATCAAGATTATTAACAAGAATGGGAACAGCCTTTTCAATGGGCTCAATGGGTAATACCTGACCGATAACGCCCGTTGATGCAACAAGCACCTTTTCGCTCTGAATATTCATTTCCTCTGCAACAAGGTCGCACATCATCTGCGCCTTCTCAACGCCGTCGGCATTGCAGGTGTTGGCGTTTTTTGAATTAACTATAACGGCTATTGATTTGCCGCCCGATTTTTCAAGGTTTGCCTTGGTAACAAGCAGGGGAGCGCCCTTAACCTTGTTTTGAGTGTAAACCGCCGCAGTGTTGCACTCAGCGTCGGAAGCAAAAAGACATATATCGTTTTTATGCTTTGTTTCAGGGGTATCGTTTGCAGGGCGCTTTATGCCGCAGTAAACGCCGCTTGCCTTGAAGCCCTTAGCGGCGCATATGCCGCCGCTGACTGTTTTTAAAGTGTTGTATTTATTCATAATTCCTGTCCTTATAATGTGCTGAATAGATAACGTCAATTCGTGCGCCATGGGGACGCACCTCAGCACGCAATTCAAATAATTAAGGTTCGGTGGAGGAACGTCCCCGTGTGCTGTGAAGGGAACGTCCGATTCGTTCGCCGCAACGCATTACTTTCCGACTTTCAGTCCTTTTGTTTCATCAAGTCCGAGCGCAAGGTTGAGGCACTGCATTGCCGCGCCTGAAGCGCCCTTGCCGAGGTTGTCAAAACGGGTTGTTATGAGTATTCTTTCATCGTTGCCGTTGATTTCAATTTCCATATCATCGCGCTTTGCAAAATTGTTTGCGCCAATCATATTGCTGTAGCCAACCTCACGAACCTTGATAAGCTTTTCGCCCTCATAGTGCTTTGCAAAGAACTGCTGAAGCTCTTCGGGTGTCATTCTTTTTTCCATCATATCTGCAAAAATCGGAATTGAAACAACCATTCCGTAGCGATAATCGCAGATGTGCGGCGCGAAGAAGGGAACACGCGCAAGCTTCGGAATTGCCGTCATTTCCTTTAAGTGCTTATGCTCCTGGGTTAAGCCGTACTGCCTCGGCGCGTCAAGCTCGCGGTTGCGGTCAACAAATTCATACTGAGCAATTCCGTTTTTGCCTGCGCCGGTGTAGCCGCTGATGGCATAGCAGGTTATTGGATAATCATTTGCAATTATTCCGCTTGAAACAAGGGGATAAACTATTGCCGAAAATCCGCTTGCATAGCAACCGGGAATTGCAATGCGGTTTGAATTCTTTATTTTCTCTCTGAAAGAGGGGTCAAGCTCGGGGAAACCGTATGCCCAGTCGGGCTGGGTGCGGTGAGCTGTTGAAGTATCTATAATTTTAACATTCTTATTTCTTATAAGTGAAACAGCCTCACGGCTTGCCTCATCGGGAAGGCAGAGAATGGTCACATCCGAAGAGTTAATCATTTTCTCTCTTGCATCGATATTTTTACGCATATCCTTATCAATTTTAAGAAGCTCGATATCGTCTCTTGCACTGAGTCTGCTTTCAATTTTAAGCCCTGTTGTGCCCTGAGAACCGTCTATAAATACCTTTGTCATTTAATCACCTGCTTGCATAAATATAACAACTTGATTTTTTACTTAAAGATATTATAGTAAGTTATTTATATAAGTCAATAGTTTATAATAAAATTGCATAAGTATACATTATTTGTGTATACTTATGCAAACAATATGTAGGAGCTGACGCCCTCTGTCAGCCCGCTCCAAAGACTATTTGTTATCAATACAGGATGAATGAAACTAACACTTTTTTGCGGTGTGTCCGGGGGTCACACCCTGCAAAAAACGCCAAAGACTTAATTGCCTTTGGCGTTCTTTACATATTCCGTTAAGTATTCATTTCTGAAAACAAGGTTGCCGTTTTTATCCCACGAGCAGTCTTCGGGTTCAAAGTATAGATTGCCGTTAGTGTCGTGATAGATATTTCTCTTTTCGTCAGAATACTCCCATTCATAGGTTTCACCTTCGCCGCCTTCAATTGAATCACAAATCAGTTTGCTTTTATCCATTGCAACAATAAAGCCGTCCTGATTAATCAGTGCGTTTTCAATGTCAATAACTGTGCTTCTGTCAGCGCTTACATAGCGGATGTAATACTTATCAAAATCATATTCATTAACCGGTACTTCGTCTGAATAATCATCATATTTAAGCATTGTTTCATCAGGCGTGTAAAGCGGTATATCCTCTTCATCATATATATGATAAATCTTACCCATTTTATCATAGAAAATATACTCACTTTCATCCTCGTTCAGGTAGGGCTTATGCAGCGAGCTTTCATACTGAGAATTCAGTGTTGCTTTCCTGTCTTCATATTTATATATTGGATAACAGACTGATGAGAGCACAAGCGCTGCAGCGCAGATAATCAAGGCGTTTCTCTGAAATCGCTTCTGGCGTTTATCCTCATTTTTTACACCGAGCTTTATATTCATTAATAAGAATAGCACGGCAATCGGTAAGCCGAAAATGCCTGTTAAAACTGCCCATGTTTTTTTGTTATCAAGCTGACGGCTTTTTGCGTTACTGTAAACAAAAAAGGCAAGTGAAATATTAAAAAACAGCACTAACAGAATAGCTGATATAAATGTTATTATATAATCGGATACACCCTCAAAGAGTATCATTAATATATAGATTATTCCCATAATTAGCTCCTCATAAGAAAGATAAAAGAAAGAAGAAAGATTATAACGGAAAGAATTTCGGTTGAAAATGCAATAATCGTTACGGAATTCAGAGCGTGGTATCTTTTAAGAATATTTGTTTTAGCATTGGCAAACAGGTGCAGTCTTATCTGCAGGGCAAAAAGAATTCCGAAGGCTCCTGCAAAAAGCATAAATACAGTGTCAAATATGCCGAATGCATTAAAAATATTTTCTAAAACTTCTGTAATACTGTCCGAGGAATAAGTGAAAATAGTGCTCGGAGAATATAGAGGCGATAACCACCAGAAGCCGTCGCCTAAATACAAATAGCAAAGCCCGTTACCGAAAGAAAACAGATTGACTATTGATATGAATAACAGAGCCTTATAGTTTTTATGCTTTGAAGCAAGTAAAAAGCAGGCGGTGAACAGAAATACTCCGGTATGAAAAACCGTTGATGAAATGGAGAACAAATCCAACCAGGTTTCTTCTATAAAATATTCTTCTATAAAATAATAAAATCTGAACAATACTGCAGTTATTAAGAATAGTCCTGCCGTTATCCATATAAGAATCTGAGCTGTTTTACTGCTGTGAAGAGCATTTAACTGCATTCCTACGGTGTGTGCATCACCCATTTTTTCAATGGCTTTATCAAGGGAATAATCGTAGTTGTAGCCTGCGCCAGTGTAGAACGCTATTCTGTCGTCAAGGTGGGCTTCAAGCTCCGTTTTGACTTCCATTCGTGCATATTTATCATCTATATATGACAATATGCTTTCTAAATACTCTTCCTTAGTCATATGCAACCCAATACCTTATTAACATTTGTTGAGAAGGATTTCCACTCTTCTTTTTTCGCTGTAAGCTCCTTTTTGCCTCGTTTGGTTATGTGGTAGTATTTGCGGTTTCTGCCGTCAACCTCTTTCCAGTAGCTTTCAAGAAGCTTTTCCTTTTCAAGCGCGTGAAGAATGGGGTAGAGAGTGCCCTCGCTCATTTCAAATGCGTTTTCAGAGCGTATTTCAAGCTCGGTAATAATGCGGTAGCCGTATAAATCCTGATTTTCAAGAACACTTAAAACAAGAGTTCCCGTACTTCCTTTTAATAATTCTTTACTGTATTTCATAATAAAATCTCCAATCTTTTTCAGCCTTCCCTTTTGGGAGAAGGTGGCTGCCATAGGCAGACGGATGAGGGGTATAATTAACATACCTCGCATTACAATGCATATACATTGTAACACAAGGTATACGCTTTGTCAATAATAAAAGGGCGATTTTTAATCGCCCTTACTGACCACTGAATACTGACCACTGGTCACTTATTTAATTATAGATTCGCCGGTCATTTCCTGCGGCTGCTTGAGACCCATAACCTTAAGCATTGTGGGAACAATGTCGCAAAGTCTGCCGCCCTCGCGAAGCTGAACATCACCGCAGTTAATTGCGATGAAGGGAACCTCGTTTGTTGTGTGAGCGGTGAAGGGTGAGCCGTCGGGCTCCTTCATCTGGTCTGCGTTGCCGTGGTCGGCAGTAACAAAGAGTGTTCCGCCGTTTTCAATAACAGCTTCGTAAAGTGAGCCAACACATTCATCAACAGCCTCAACAGCCTTAACTGCTGCATCGAAAACGCCTGTGTGGCCAACCATATCGCAGTTTGCAAAGTTGATGATAACAACATCATATTTGCCGCTGCGAACAGCTTCGTTGAGCTTCTCTGAAACAAGATATGCGCTCATTTCAGGCTGTAAGTCGTATGTTGCAACCTTGGGTGAGGGGATGAGAATTCTGTCCTCGCCCTCGTTAACAGCTTCAACACCGCCGTTAAAGAAGAAGGTTACATGAGCATATTTCTCGGTTTCTGCAATTCT
>SVQE01000059.1 GCA_015065505.1 Oscillospiraceae bacterium | reverse complement strand
GCCGACAAATTTTGACCGTTCGGCAGTTCTTTTTGTTCGCTTCATCTGCCACCGGCAGCGCTCGCAAACGAACCCCCTCAACTCTTCACTCTTCATTCTTCACTCTTCACTCTTCACTCTTCACTTAACTAACAACTAACCACGAGCCACACACCTCGATTATTTCGTCGCGCCCTACAACATGATTTATTGACCGAGCGTAGCGAGAAACCACAATTCGTAATTCGTAACTCGTAATTATTCTAATCGGCGCACCACGAACCACGCACTATGCACTGTTAAACCGTCATATGCCTTTCCATTTCATCCTTAATCTTTGCGAGGATGCGTTTTTCAAGGCGCGAGATATAGGATTGCGAAATGCCCATATCGTCCGCAAGCTCCTTTTGCGTCATTAAATCTGCGCCGCCAAGTCCGAAGCGCTTTTCCATGATGCTCTGCTCTTTTTGAGGAAGCTTTGAAACGATGTGTCTGAGCAGTCTTTTTTCGTCGTCGTATTCTATTTCACGGCTGATGTCGTCGGGCTCAGAGCCTAAAACATCGCCGAGGGTCAGCTCGTTTCCGTCCCAGTCCACCGAAAGAGGGTCGTCAAAGGATATTTCCGTTTTTGAATTTGAGGTTTTTCTTAAATACATAAGTATTTCGTTTTCTATGCACCTTGAAGCGTATGTTGCGATTTTTATGTTTTTATCGGGATTGAAAGTTTTAACGGCTTTAAGAAGCCCGATTGTTCCTATTGAAATAAGGTCCTCCGCCTGAGCGTTATTTGATTCATACTTTTTTGCTATATAGACAACAAGTCGCAGATTGTGCGTAACAAGCAAGTCTCTGTTTGAATTATCGCCATTTCTTATCTGCTCGATTATTTCTTCCTCCTGCGCTTTTGAAAGCGGAGGCGGCAGCGTTTCGGGACCGTTTATGTAAAAGCAGTATTCCTTATAAAATAAGTGCTGAATAATGAAGTTTATAACCTTATTAATAATTTTCATAATATCACCTTAAACTGAAATTATTTCGGGATTGAAAACAGCCGAAAAGGCTTTTGAATCTATTTCATCGCTGAGCGCAACATAAACATTTTCAACTCTTTCATAGCCCTTTTTGGTTTTAATCTTTAAGCATTCGGGCTTATACGCTTTTAGATATGTTTTTGAATTAACCGTTGTTGCAGGAACAAGCCTTGCCCTGCTTTCATCAAACAAGCCCTCAACCAAATCCGCCCTTACAACAATAACGGGTGAATCCGAAAAAGGCTCTCTGAGTCTGTTGCCGCTGTCCGTCAGGGCAAAAAGCGAAACAGATTTAGAATTATTTTCAATAATCACGCTGTATATATCGCCCGATGAAATCTTTTTATTATAAATCCTTATAATCAGGCACGACGCGGCATAGGAAATAAGCGCGGAAAACAGAAGCTGTTTTGCATTAACATCAAAATATATTTCGCCGTTATTAATGCTTATTCTGTCACTGTGGAAAAGCATCTGAATTCCTGCAATAATTCCGAGGAAAACAAAGTTTGTAAAAAGAAATATAAGCAGCATTGATAAATAGCTTTTCAGCCTTACAAAGCCGCTTGAAATAAGAATAAGCACAGCAGCAAATATGATTTTTGAAATTATCATCATGTATATCGGAATGCTGTTAACCAGTATAATCAGTGAATACAATCCGCCAAGCGTTGAGGCTATAACAACCCTGTAAGTTTTTGGCTTTCGCTTACCTGCTTTTGACGCTGTTTCAAGCAGCAGAAAAGTTATAAAGAAATTTATGATGAATAAAACGTCTGCATAAATAACAATAAAAATCCCCCCTTGCAGAAACATTATAATCTGCAAGAGAGGAATTATTTGTCAAAATGTGATTTAACTTTGCCTCCCTTGTGTAAGGGGAGCCTGATAGCTAAATCATTATTTAAAGAACATATAATATTGACATTTGATATTGCCGTTATAGAGCTTGCGGCGCTTATCGGCTTTTCTGCCAAAGCATTTTTCAAACTCTTCATCGGGTGAGATAATGCCATAGCTCCAGCCGTATTTTGAAACGAACTTCTCGCCCATTGTGCGATAGATTTTTTCCGCTTCCTTTATATCAAGCATTCTTTCGCCGTAGGGCGGATTTGTTATAAGCGTTCCCTTTTCGGTTGAGGGAGAAAAGCTTTTAATATCCTTTGTTTCAAGCCTGAAGAATTTATCAACCTTTGCCCTTTTTGCGTTCATCATAGTAAGGTCTATGGCATTTTGGTCGACATCGCTGCCCATAGCACAGAAATCGGTATCCGTTTTGATTAAATCGTGGCAGCGCTCGCGCTCGCTCATCCAGATGCTTTCGCCAATGAAGCCCCAGCGGTCAACATCAAAATTACGGTTGATGCCCGGCGCGATATTGTTTGCAAGCATTGCGCCTTCAATAAGAATTGTTCCGCTGCCGCAGCAGGGGTCGTAAAGCGTATGATAGTGCCTGAGCTTTGAAAGCGAGCACATTGCCGCAGCAAGTGTTTCCCTTATTGGCGCGTCGTTTGAAGCAGGGCGGTATCCCCTTTTATGCAGGCTTGCACCGCTTGTGTCGAGCATAACGCAAACTTCATCATTCATAATTGAAAACTGAATCTGATGTACGGGTCCCGTTTCTTCAAACCAGGTAATACCGTAATCCTCTTTAAGCGATTCAACAACCGCTTTTTTAATTATTTTCTGGCAGTCGGGAACCGAATGCAAAACAGAATTAATAGAAAATCCCTTAACGGGAAAAGTATCCCTGCTGCCGATGAATTCCGACCATGGAAGGCATTTAACGCCCTGGAACAGCTCTTCAAAGGTTACTGCATTGAATCTGTCGAGAACAATGAGTATTCTTTCGCTGAAACGCGACCATATGTTTGCTCTTGCAAGAATTGTTTCGTCGCCTTCAAAGAAAACCCTTGCGTTTTCGGCACGCACATTCTGCGCGCCCATCATTTTAAGTTCATCGCTCACAAGCCCTTCAACGCCGAGCAGACAGGGAGCAGTCATTAATAAATTCATATTGTTTACCTTACACATTAATAACGGGAGGGCGTGGAAGCCCTCCCCTACTTCGTTTTAATTAAGAAATATCGTAGTATACGATTTCGCCTTCTTTAACATATCCCTTTTCTCTTGCTTTTTTCTCAATATATTCGTCTTTATCTTCCGAATCGAGAATAGCCTTGATTTTTTCGTTTTCGTTAAGCTGATTCTCATATTGCTCATCAAGCTCAACTGCCTGAGCATTCAGGCGGCTGATATCGGAATAGTTGGATATTAAAGTATATGAACAGTATGCAACAAGCCCAAGGAAAAAGATTGCAATAACAATTTTTACGAAGAACTTACTTTTAATTGTTTTTAAAACTCTTTGCTTCAAACTAATCGCCCCATATACTTTAATACGACTAAATACATCATATACGCTTAGTATATTCATTATACTACACTATATAGGTGAATTGCAATAGTTTTTTTGAAATTTTTTGAAGATTTTTCATTCTTTTTCACTGCGCTTTCGGCGTTTTTTAACACGCTTTAAACGAGCTGTTGAAAACTTTGCAAATCTATGAAACAAAGCCAAATATAAAGAACAGGAAGCTACGCTGACGGCAAGAAGAATAAAACGCATTTCACCGCCGTTGAAACCTATTAAAAACGAAAAAAACGAAAAAGCGCAGATAATCATAAACACTATATCTGCTATAAAAACAAATACCCTGTTTCTTATAATTCTTTCAGCAATATAAAACATATCGTATAAAAATCCGAAAACAAGCCCCAAAACAAAGAAAGCGCCTATTGAATGAGCTATGAAAACAGCTTCTTAAACAGTTTATTTGACGACGACTTCTCGCTATACACTACTGCGGTAACCCTGCCGCTTATTTTAAGTATGCCGTTATCAAGGTCGAGCGCTTCAACCAGAAGATTGCTTCCTTTAATGAGCACCTCGCCGCATTCGCACGAGGCATTGATTTCCTCCTCATTGAAGGATGAAACATCCTTAATTCCCGTCATTTCAACGCTTTGCCTGTTTTGAATTGATATGCTGTGATTATTTGTTTGTGTAAATTCCTGCATAATAAAACCTCCGATAAAGCATATGCTCTATCGGAGGGATATATGATATTATTCACCGTAATTCTGAAGATTGCTAACCAGATTTTCGATATCACGCTTAAGACTCTGAAGCACTTCAATGTTTTCACCGAGTTCGCGGTTTGATTCTGCAAGCTGACTTTCAAGATTATTATTGATTATTGAAAGCCTCTGATTTTCATATTCCGCCTCGCTGAGAGCTGCTTTGAGCCTTGCGATTTCTTTTTTCAGTTGTTCAATCTCTTTGTTTTTCGGATATAATGCCATACTATATTATACAATTAATAAGGAAGGTCCGTATCTTTTTCAAAGAAGCGTGAACCGAGCCATGTCTGCCTTATTGTGTATGCTTCTTCAAGCTTCTTGGTTGCTTCTTCGCCGTCTTCACTTGCGAATGCCTGCTGTGCAGTGTACTGCCAAACCTTTAAATCGCTCTTGCCTTCGAAATACATAATGTGATAACCGTATTCGGTCTGAACGATTGCAACATCGCCTTCCTTGCGGTTTGAATCGAAGCACCATGCGTTGAAGGTTGGAACCATCTGGTTAGGTGTAACATTTTCATAGATTCCGCCGTCGGAAGCATTTGAATCCTTGGAATATTCCTTAGCAAGGGCTGCAAATGAATCTGAAGTCTTTTCGCCGTCCTTATATTCTTTAAGAATCTTATCTGCCTTTTTCTTAGCGTTTTTCCATTCCTTTTCAGATGCTTCGCTCGGGGTTTCTGCATCTGTTTCGGTTACTTCACCGTCGTCACCCTTTTCCTCACTGAAGGGCTTGATAAGGATGTGGCGAACATTTACGGGATGAGTTTCTGCAAGTCTTGAGGGCTTAACGATGTAAACAACTGATGTTGAGGTCTGCTTAACATCGCCTGCTTTTCTCTTTGAAGAGAACACCCAGTCAAGACCTGAATATGTGTGCTCTTCTTCCTCTTCATCATCGCTGTGCTCGTGAGCGTCTGCCTGAGCAATAGCGCCGTTCATGGACTGAAGAGTTGACCTTGTCATTTCCTTATAATAGGTTTCAACCTCGTTCTTATTTGCTTTTTTATCCCAATCAGTTGATGCATACTTTGCTGCAAGCTCTGCGAAGTTTGAGCCGTCTGCCTTAAGAGCCTTCTTGAATGCTTTTGCATCGTCCTCACTGTCGCACTCGAAATATTTGATATCAGCGCTTACGAGCTCGTCTTTATGCTCATCAAGATATTCGTTGTATTTCTCTTCACTATATTCTTTTTTGTTGAGTTCTTTCTGATAATCGCTCTTATAGTTGTCGGAAATATATGATATTTTCTGCTCATTGCGGAATACCTTTTCAGTTACGCCCTTACCCATTACATAGGTGAAGAAGCCGTCGAGTGAAATACCCTGCTGCTTTGCAGTTTCTCTGTATTCCTCAATTGTTTCATCAAGCTCTTTTTTCTGGTCCTCGGTGAGCTCGGGCTCTTTGCCGTCGTTTGCCTTAAGAGCCTCATAATAATATGTGTAGGTTGCTTCAATGGAATCAAGAGTTTCATTGTGAAGACGCTCAGCCCAGGTGATTTTCTTCTTTTCATCATCGGGGTCGGTTGTCATCTGCTTTGAAAGCGGCTGGTCGAAATCGATTTTCTGCTCGTCTGAAAGCTCAACACCGTACTGCTCATACTGCTGCTGCATCTGAGAATACTGATTATAGAGCATAGCATAATAGTAGTTGTAGGTGTTTACCTTAATATAGTGATTCTTGCCGTCGTTATCTTTAACAACCATTCCTGCAACAGTGCTCTGCGGTACGCCGAGTGAGCTGAGAAGTCCGTGGCGAGCCATTCCAAACTGAAGATAGCAGAAAAAAAGTGCAATAACAACAACTATTGAAATGCAAGCTGTAATGATTCTCTTCTTACGCGGAGCCATCGGAATTGTCATTCCGTCCTTGCTCTTGATAATGTTTTCTCTCTGCTGAATTAAGTCGTCGCGCTGTCTGCGAAGCTGAGCCTTTTTCTTTTCGTCGGTTTCATCGGCAATCTGTGCCTTAATATCGCGAACCTCTGAAACGATTTCAGCCTTTCTTTTTTCAGCAGCCTCTTTCTTTTCTTCAAGCTTCTGAGCTTCTTTTTCAGCTTTTTGTGCTGCCTTTTCTTCTTTAGTTGCAGCCTTATCCTGATTTTTGCTTTCTTCTTTTTTTACCGAAGCTTCGGAATCCTTCTCATCCTTAGCTGAAGCTTTGCTCTCTTCAAGGAGCTCTTCTTTTTCTTTTTCGATATCCTTTGCCATATTTATCACATAGCCTTTCTGCAAAATTTCCTTAATATTTTACTACATACTACTTAATAATACAAGAATTATTTTTTATTTATAATTATTTATTAATTTCCGTAATCGTATGCATACTCGCTTTCGGTTGCCTCAACGGGTTTTGCAACCATTGTTTTTTTCATTGAACGGTTGTTCCTTTTTACTCTGAACGACTTAATATATTTCTGTTCGTTTTCAGACTGAACTGCCTGCTCACAGCTGAACAGACTTGAGGTTGTGTCCTCAACAAAATACATAATGTGATAGCCGTAATCAGACTTAACTATATCAGTGTCGCCGTATTTTCTTGATTTATCGGTTGACCATTCCTCAAAGCTCTTAACCATTCTGCCGAGTGTTACGCCTTCATATAAACCGCCGTACATTCCGCTTGAGCCATTCGAGGTGGACTCTGTATCCACTGAATACTTCTCAGCAAGAAGTGCAAATGAATACTCGGTTTTATCGCCCTTCTTGTATTCATCAAGAATTTCGTTAGCCTTCTTTTCAGCTTCTGCCCACTGCTCTTTGGTGTAGGTTGTCTGCTGAGTTGCTTCCTCTTCGCTTCCCTCTTTGGAATCGGACTTCGGCATAATAAGAATATGCCTTACAGAATAAACCTCATCGGATGCAATTTCGGGCTCAGCTTTCTTAAATATTATGAAATAGAGCGAATTTGTTTCATCAAGGAAGTAAGAGCAATCATTAACCTTTGTTTTTTCATTAAACAGCCATTCGCATGCTTTTACTGTAAAGGAATCATCGGTTTTTGTTATGGAATTTTCAACGCTTGATGCAATTGCTTCAGCGCAGTCCTCAGCACTTTCATACTGACCTGAGGAAACATAGCTTTCGATTATATCCTTGCAGACCGTCGGGATTGCTTTCTTTAAATCGTCAACGCTCTTAATCTTGGAAGCGTATTTCTTTGCTGTTTTTTCAGCTTCCTTCTGAGACTTTTCATCATCGGGCTCATAGAAAACAGGAAGATATGCAAATTCAACCTGCGTGTAATCATCCTTATGCTCTTCAAAGTATTTCTTAACCTCTTTTTCATCGGCTTTATTTTCGATGATATATTCACGGTAGTAATTATTTGCGATATAGCTTTGCTCGAGAAGCTTTCTGATTGTTGCAACGCCGCAGTATTCGCCGTAGGTTTCAGCAATATATTCATCAAGCGATAATTCGCTTTGCTCAGCGTCTGACTTAATGCTTTCGATATTGTTTTTAATCTCTTCCTTCTGAGTATCGGTAAGCTTTACGCCGTGCTTTTTGCCTTCCTGATAATACGCTGTGATGTATTGAATACGGTCGATTGTTTCGTCTTCAAACTTCTGCGCCCAGGTTATATTATGTCCGTCGGCATCAGTTGTTTTCTGCTCAGAGAAATCAACACTCGGGTCTAAATCGCTGTAGTATCCCTGCTGTGCGTAGCTGATATAGTTTTGGGAAACAGCATTATAATAATAGTTATACATACCTAATGAAACCTTTGTTTCATCAACGGTGAGTGCAACATTACCGGGATTCATTTTTTCATTTGTGTTAGGCACTGTGTAAAATCTGATACCTAAAACAGTGAAAACAACAGCGCAAATCAAAACGCAAAGACCTGCCATAATGAATTTTGCAGTATTCAATGAATTAGTAGGCACTTTTTGAATTGCCTGTTGTCCCTGCTGCGGATGCGTTGCAGGCGTTGGCTTATTGACAGGCTTCTGAGCAGGAATATTTTTTTGTTTCTGCTTTATTTCAGCCAAATCGGAATCATCAACAAACTCGTCATTTTCAAGCGTCAAAGCCTTTGCATCGAATTTCCAGTTATCATTTTCTTCAAATTCAACCTTCTTCGGGTCGAACGGTTTTTCGTTGTTATTATTAACTTCGTCATTTTTAATTTTATCGCTCATACCATTACTCCTAATAAAATTAATATATCAATTATACTATATTATAATATAAAACGCAACAATAATTTAATTCTTGAAAAATTTATCACATTATAGTAGAATAACGATAGATAATTATAAAACATTTCATATTTTACGGATGACACCAATGAAAGAAAAATTTGAAATTTATAAAGATAAATATAAAAGCAATCCTGCGTGGTATTGGCTTCTTGCAACCGTTTTTCTGTTTTTCCTTCTTCCCGAATATATAAGTCCGTTTATTTTATTTGCCGCGTTCATTATTTTTAAACGGCAATGGACTAAGGAAGGCAGGCTTGCAAAGGTTGGCAACATAGGCAAAATTGAAATGGTGTTTATGGGTTATATGCTTATAAGCACATTTTGGTCGCCCACTAAGCTCGATACGCTCGGCTGTGCAGGACTGTGGTGGGGAATGTTTCTCATTCAGGTTATGATATTCAATCTTGCCCGAACAAAAGAGAGAATAAAAAAGATTATAACCGCGATTGTTATTCCTGCTGCTATAAACAGCGTTATAGGCGTTATTCAGCTTGTTACCTTCGTTTTGTTCAAAAACGGATTGCTAAAAAAAGAGCAGGTGCTTATTACGCCCATTTACAGAGTGCTTGATAATTATGTTTACGGAAAAATGCCGTTTAAAATTCTTTTGAAATTCTTTGATTCACGAGCAAGCGGATTTTTCTCAAATCCCAACCTTCTTGCATCATTTTTATTGGCATCGTTCCCACTTGCAATTTATCTGTTTTTGAACGCATCAACAAAGAAATCAAGAAATTGGTATTTCGTTGCAGTTTTCTGTATTTGCTGCGGAATGGGTTCAACCTTAACAAGAGCAGGACTGCTGATAATTATTGCCGCATGGCTTATTCTTTTCATAATCTTCTGCAGAAAGCATATAGGAAAAATGCTTGTAACTGCAATCCCCACACTTTCAAGTTCAATTCCTGCGTTAATGATACGATATGGAAAAATCATAATCTATCCCCCGGATGTTAAGCTTCCCGGACCTGACGAGGCGCTGAAATCCTCGGAAGCACATTTCACAATCTGGAAATGTATGATTGACTATATAACCCATAACTGGAATGTTTTTGTTTTCGGAACGGGCTTCGGATGTGAAAACACGGGATTTGTTCTTGCCAACGTTTATCTGCTTAACAAGCCCCATTCACACAACGTTATTATTGAAATCTGGGTTGAGCTCGGTGTTATCGGAATTGCAATGCTCGCGTTCATTCTTGTCTATGCTTCAGGCAAGCTGCTTGAAATAGACACAAGGAGCTTTAAAGCGCTCACTCTTGTGTTCTCGCTGCTTGTTAGTCTCGGTTCATTCTTTATTTTCGGACTCAGCGACTACATTTTCAACTCACCCAAACAAATTATAATATTTATGATTCTTTTAGGCTTGATTCAGGCAAGTTCATATGTTTATGAAAAGCACGAAATCCGCACACCGTCCGACCTTTCAAGCCTTGCAAAATCAGAAATAGATAATATTGTAAATCAGGACTGATTGTTATAAAACACAAAAAACAGGTTTTCCGTCGGAAAGCCTGTTTTTTTATAATGCTTTATACATTTTAGCAGCGTCCTCTTTCAGGGCATGCTCATTGATTTCAAGAACCTCATAACTGCGGCTGTTACTGCCGAGATTAACAGTTATTTTATCGCCGATTTTAACATCATAGGATGCCCTTGCAACCTTGCCGTTAACCTCTACTCTGCCTGCATCGCAAGCCTCGTTTGCAACAGTTCTGCGCTTGATAATTCTTGAAACCTTAAGGTATTTATCAAGTCTCATTTTTTACTCCTAATGATTTACGGGGCTGCTCAGAGCAACCCCGTAATGAAAAGAAAATTCAATTATTTAACAGCATCCTTAAGAGCCTTGCCTGCCTTGAATGCAGGAGCCTTAGAAGCAGGAATTGAAAGCTTTTCGCCTGTGCGGGGGTTAAGACCTGTGCGAGCTGCACGCTCTTTAACCTCGAATGTGCCGAAACCAACAAGAGAAACCTTGTCGCCGTCAGCAAGAGCGTCGGTGATAGAAGCGATAACTGCTGTTACAGCTGCTTCTGCGTCTTTCTTAGAAATTTCTGCCTTTGCAGCAACTGCTGCTACGAGATCTGTTTTGTTCATAATAATTTCCTCCATTTTGCGATTACTCGCATTTTTTTATTTTCTTAGCTTCATCCCATAAGGCATCAAGCTCCTGAATTGAAGAATTCTTCATATCAATGCCGTTTTCGTTTGCCAGCTTTTCAACAACCGTGAATCTTTCAAGAAATTTATCGGTTGCGCCCGTAAGCGCTTCCTCACTGTCAAGCTTCAGGAATCGTGAAATATTAACACACGAAAACAGAACATCGCCGAATTCATCTTCGATTTCAGCACTTTCGCCATTGGCTAAAGCTGATTTCAACTCATTAATCTCTTCATCCAGCTTATAAAAAGCGCCGTCGATATCATCCCAATCGAAGCCGACTTTCGCCGCTTTATGCTGAATTTTCTGCGCTCTCATCAACGCGGGAAGTTCCCTCGGAACCGAAAGCATACTCTCGCTCTGAGATTTTGTTCCCTTTGATTTTGCCTTGGCGCTATCCCATGAAGAAAGCGCTTCCTCCCCTGTTTTTGCAACGGTTTCACCGAAAACATGGGGATGGCGGATGATTAGCTTCTGAACAATGTCGTTAGCTATATCGTCAAAATCAAAGGAGCCCTTTTCTCTTTCCATTTCGGCGTGAAGAGCAACCTGCAATAAAACATCCCCAAGCTCTTCTTTGAGCATATCGGGGCTTTGCTTGTTGATTGCTTCTATTACCTCATATGTTTCCTCTATAAAATTCTTTTTTATAGATTCATGAGTTTGTTCTCTGTCCCACGGGCATCCGCCGGGAACGCGAAGAACCTTGACTATTGAAATTAAATCATAGACATTATATTTATCTTTAAACTCAAAATCAACAGACATAATGTTCCCCGTTTTTAAAGATTAATTAGCTTATTTAAATATACTATAAATTGCCTGAAAAATCAAGTATTTAAGCCATTTTTTTTAGGTTTAAACAGACAAAAAATTTCGCTGAAACTCAGCACTTTCAACAAAAAGCACAACATACAGAAAACAAGGCAGAAAACACCTGATTTAATCAACAAATAGATTTGATAATTTTCTGCAAAAAGGATGTTTTTTTGTGCAAATAACAGAATAAAATATGCTATTACAGAAACAGCTGACGGAAGAATTATTGATTTTATAATATGCGTTTTAACCCTGCAGGCTTTAATTATTATTCTGTAGTTCCAGATAAACATAACAAGATAGCCTACAGCGCCCGAAATAACACAGCCAAAAAGAACAAATTTTTCATTGCTTACAAGAAGTATGTTCAGAATAACCCTTATTATTCCCGAAACAACATAGGGTGCTATGGATTTTTTAGCATTCCCCGTTGCCTGCACGCAGAATACCGCAGTGCCTGCAAGAGAATAAACGGGAACGCTCAGCGCAAAGTATTTAATAAGCTCATCGCACGATGCAACTATATCGGGTGCAGATGCTTCAAAAAACAGCTTAAGTATCTCTTTTGAATTAAGCGCAAGCAGCATTCCGCCTGCACAGGATATAAGAAGCGTATATTTAATTATTGAAGATATAAGCGTTGATAAATGCTCTTTGTTATTTGTTTCATACGCCGCGCTTATGGCAGGAACAGCACAAACGCCGAGCGCCATTGTTATACCCGGAACAAGATTTTTGAAATCATTTGCATTTGAAAGAACACCGTAGACATAGGCATTTATATCATTAACCGCCGTACCTGAAAGCGCAATACTTTCGGAATACATATTTTTCAATATATCTGGATTTATCATCGAAAGCGCTTTTTGCACCGAGGCGGTATCCAAAAACTGAAAAACACTCTGCACCGCACAGCTTATCATAATCGGAAATGAAAAAGACAAAAGCTCTTTTTGATAGTGGTTTGATTTACCGCCGTTTTTTACTGTTAAAGCCGGCTTATTAATCTGATGATAGATGAACACATAAACAAGGCTGAGAAAACATCCGAAGGTTACGCCGAGCACCGCAGCCGCTGAGGTTACAGGATAAATCATTGCAAAAGCCTCGGCATCATTTGAAACATATTTACCCAGCACTGTCTGATTTGAAATATATGAGCTGTATAAAAGGCGCATTGAAAGCTTTGCAAACAAAAGCCCGAAAACCATTTTAAAAAGCGCTTCGATAGTTTGCGAAACGGCGGTTGGCTTCATATTCATAAAGCCTTCATAATATCCCCTGTATGATGAGGCAAGCGAGGAAAACAGAATTGAAGGCGCAAGCACCAAAATGCACAGTAAGCCTTTATCGGACGCGGCAATATATCTGCAATACGGTTTTGAAATCAAAAGAATAACCGCCATACCGATTAAACCCACTTTTAAAAAGAGTTTATCGGCGGCAGCCTTTATGGAAACAACAGCCTCGCTGTTGCCCTGCGCGTTATACTTACCCGTAAGCTTTGAAAGCGCAATCGGGAACGCGCCCATTATTAAAGCATGAAACGGCAGATAAAGATTATATGCCGAGGCAAAATATCCCCTGCCGACTGCACCAATATATGCGTTAAGCGGTATTTTATAAACCGCACCGATTATTTTAACAATTACCGAGCTTAAAAGAAGCAAAAACGCCGAGGAAAGATATTTTGATTTATAGTTCACACAACCACCAAAAAAAATAAAGGAAGCCTAAAATATTAGACTTCCTTTTTTGTTATTATACTTTTATTCCGATGTTTCAGCGTCAACGAAAATATCGGAATCCGATTTCTTTCGTGCCGCGCGGCGTTCCTTCTTTGTAAGGTTTTCCAAAACAACCTCACGAAGAGCAGCAATTTCGCCATCAAGAATATCGGCTCTTGATTTCTGAAGCTGAATTTCCTGAATTCTTTTCTGAAGCTCTTCTTCATCCACGCTTTCGCCCGAATACGCTTCAAAGTTCAGCCTTCCGTAAGCCTCATAAGCTTTTGAAAGCTTTGTTTTGGCATCAAGAAGCTCAATTCGTTTTCTTGATAATTCAATTCTTTCCTGACTTTTCTTTGAAGCCTTTTCGGCATAGCTCTTT
>SVQE01000058.1 GCA_015065505.1 Oscillospiraceae bacterium | reverse complement strand
TGCCTTATAAAGGATTGAAACTATGATTGAGTTCATACAAACCGATTTACCCGAACCCGTTGTGCCCGCAATGAGAAGGTGGGGCATTTTTGAGATATCGCAGTAAATATTATTACCCGAAATATCCTTTCCGAGACCTGCGGTAAGCAGTGATTTCTGATTTTCGAACTCGCTTGTTTCAATAAGCTCGCGCATTGAAACACCGCTCTTGGTTGTATTGGGTATTTCTATGCCGACTGCCGATTTTCCGGGAATCGGGGCTTCAATACGAACATGGGTTGCGGCAAGATTAAGCGCAATATCATCGGCAAGATTTGTTATTTTATTAATTCTGACTCCCGGCGCAGGCTTAAGCTCGTAACGCGTTACTGTCGGTCCCTGGGAAATATTAATAATCTCTGCTTCAACGCCGAAGGAAGCAAGGGTTTCGATAAGAAGCTCAGCCTTGCTGATAAGCTCGCCCTGCGAATTTCTTGACGAATTGCTCTTTGCAGGCTTTAAAATGCTTATCGGCGGGCGTTTATAATCTTCAACAGCCGAGTTCATTTCCTCGTCCGTTACTTTGAAATCGGGAAGCTTGGTTTCCTCTTTTTTAACTTCCTCTTTCTTCTTTTCTTCCTTTTGGGGTTTTGAGATTATAGCCTCAAGCTTCTTTGCCTCTTCCTCTTTTTCGCCTTCCTGCTTTTGCTTGGTTTTTTCAAGCATCTGCTTATATGCGTCGGGAAGAGCTTCGCCGCTGTTTTCGTCTGCAACAGCTTTAGTCTCCGCCTTTTTCTTCTTATGCTTTGCTTTTGAATCGGGCTCTTTAAACGGGTCGTCGTCAAGAGGAATATCAATATTCTGCATACGCTTTCTTTCGCGTCTTTCCTCAATATCCCTGTTTGCCTTTTCAACTGCCTTTTTAACGGGCTTTGCAGTTGTTTTGAAGAACTGATTAACCGTCATTTTAAACAGCAGAAGAATAACTGTAATTATTAAAATCAGGCTGACAACTATTGCAGGCGCTTTACCGAAGGTTAAAAGCAGCCAGCCTACAATACCGCCGAAAAATCCGCCGTTAACCGTTGAAGGCGCTTCCTTGAATGCATTAACTATTGCATCAATGAATTTTTCGTCTGTCGAGCTTCGAACAATATGTATGAATCCCGATGCAAAAAGGATTAAAAGAAGAATAAGAACAGCGTCGAAAACCGCGCCCTTTTTCCTCTTGTTGATTGTGAACAGGAATGAATAAACAAGGGTCAGAATCGGGAATATAACCGAAGCTACCCATCCGAACAAGCCTAAATATGTATTATGCAAAAACTTCCATACGCCCTCACCCGGCATAACCGCAATGAAGAAAAACAGCAGAGAAAGAGCGAAAATTGCAATGCTGATAATCCACAGCGAATCCCTTTTTTCCTCGGGCTGCTGTGCTTTTGCGCTCTTACCTTGCGTTGAGGGCTTTTTTGCAGATTTAGTATTTGTTGATTTTTTATTTGCCATTAAAACTTCCTCTTATTTTTTAAGTATTAATTCAAAAATTCCGATAATCAGCGTTAATGCGCCTATTCCGAAATCATAGTAAGCAAAATATTTTAAGTAATTGTTATTAATAACCCAGTGGAAAACTCTTACGCAAAGGAAGGAAACCGCTGCGCTGAGAATTATTCCGATAATTGCGGGTATTAGTTCGAGTGAAACAGATGCGGTGCATATTTCAATTATTCCCATAACAACAAGAATTGGAACGCTTAAAACAAATGCATATCTGAGCGAAAGCTTTTTGGTAACGCCGAGAAGCATTAAAGCGCAGAACACTCCGCCGATAAAACTCAGCCCTGCAACGGGAACAAGAAGCAGGCTTGCAGCGCCGATAATAAGTGAAAAAACGAGGTTAATGTTTTTGTTGTTCTTTGAAAGCAGAAGCTGCCTTGAACAAAGGAAAACAAGCAGTCCCGTTATTAAGAAGAATATTCCGTCATCGAAAAGAGTTGCGTTATAGCCCGTTTTTCTGAGAAGCGAGAAAAGAAATCCGTTTTTGCCCGTCGGAATCAGCCATAAAACAAGGGGTGCAAAGGAAAGCAGAGTGTAATACACAAACTTTCTTTTGGGAGTCGGCTGCTTTGTTTTAATCTGTTTTGTGAACACATCTGAAATCATTGCAAAAAACTCTAAAAACAGAGATAAAAACAGTTTCAGAAATGCTGCAAATATTCCGATTGCAATTCCTATATGTATTATTCCCGTTATTGCGGCAGGTGATGAATCCATCCTGCCTGCAAAATCGTGGAACATTGAAGCATGTCCTGCTTCGCTAACGGGAAATATGAATGTTATAGCCTGAAATATCGCCTGAATAATCGCTGTTAAAATTGACATTATAAACTCCTCTGAACAGGTCGGCGTTATCAACAAACCAGCCTGCTCTTATATAATCATACGGATTGCTTGAACGAGATTTTTCTGAAAAGACAAAGTTCCTTTCATCATAAAAAACATCGTCAAGATTAATTATTGTGTGAAGCATTGTTATTCCCAATCCTTTCAGAAAGAAATGAAAGTGCATTTGAAAGTCCGCCAAGCTCATCAATGAGTCCGCATTCAACGGCTGCCTCGCCGTCGAGCACACAGCCGACATCCATAATAAGCTCGCCCGTTTTCATCATAAGGTTTCTGAATTCCTCTGCGCTTATTTTTGAATTATTCTCAATGAATTTAATAATTCTGTCCTGCATCTTTTCAAAATACGAAAGAGTTTGCGGAACGCCGAGAACGGTTCCGTTCATCCTGACGGGATGAACAGTCATAGTCGCGCTCGGAACAATGAAGCTTCTTTCACAGCTTACCGCAAGCGGAACGCCGATTGAATGTCCGCCGCCCAGAACGAGCGACGCAGTGGGCGTTGTCATTGTTGAAAGCAGCTCTGCAATGGCAAGCCCTGCCTCAACATCACCGCCGACGGTGTTAAGAATAATCAGAAGCCCTTCAATTTCCTTGCTTTCCTCAATGGCAACAAGCTGAGGAATAACATGCTCATATTTAGTTGTTTTGTTCTGGCTCGGAAGAATATAGTGCCCCTCAATCTGCCCGATAATTGTTAAGCAGTGAATAAAATGACCGCCTCTTTCAACAGTTATCGACCCTGTTTCAAATGAAGAGTTTTCTTCCTCGCAATCCTTTTCCTGTTTGTTTTCGTTTTCTTCGCACATACTATCACCTAAGAAAAGTATGCCCGAAAATCAAGAGAACAAACAATATCAGTTTATTTTAACATTATTATATTAAAAATTCAATATTTATTTATGTTAAGACGGAATGTATCGGCTGTAAAAAATAATTTACTTTACTTTTATTCTGTGATATAATATTAGAGATAAATTTTAGGAGACACAGCTATGATAGAAAGAGTTAATCAAAACAATCTTGAGGAATATGAAAGCTTTATAAAATCACATCCAAAGGGACTTTTTCAGCATTCAAGCAAATGGGCAAAGGTTAAATCCGCGTGGAAATGGGAAGCAGTTATGCTCAAGGATGACGACGGCAATATTAAAGGCGCTGCCGCTGTTTTAATCCGTTCAATTCCCGTTATCAAGGCATCCTTAATGTATGCCTGCAGGGGTTTTGTTGCCGACGAGGATGATTTTGAAACCTTTGATGCGCTTTTTGATGCGCTGCTGAAAATAGGCAAGGAATATAAGGCATACTGCCTTAAAATAGACCCTGAAATTGTTATTGAAAACAAGGCTTATAAAGAGCATTTAGTAAAAAAAGGCTTTGTTGAGCTTAATCCGGGCTGTATGGATTTTGAAAATGTTCAGCCGAGATTTGTTTACTGCTTTGATTATAACGGTATGAATGAGGACGAGCTTATGCTCACCTTCAAAAGCGACTACAGAAACAGAATCCGCAAGGCGCCTAAAAAGGGCGTTGAGGTTAAAATCTGCGGCAAGGAAGCGCTTGATGATTTCGTTGCAATTATGGCAGAAACAGGCGAAAGAGACGGATTTTCAACAAGACCTAAATGGTATTTTGAAAAGATTCTCGACTGTATGACGGATGATGCAAGGCTTTATATGGCTTATTATGAGGGCAAGGCTATTGCAGGAACTCTTGCAATAAAATGGGGCAGGAATGTTATGAAATATCAGTACGGCGCCTCATCAAACGCACACAGAAATGTTTATCCCAACTATGCTCTTCAGTGGGCTATGATTCAGTGGGGTCTTGAAGAGGGCTGCGAGGTTTACGATTTCGGCGGAATCAGCGGCGACTGCCAGAACCCCGATAATCCGCACTACGGACTCTGGAGATTCAAGCACGGCTTCGGCGGATATATGAAGGAATTCGTTGGCGAATTCGATTATGTTATCAACAAGCCGGTTTATAATTTATATAATTTCGGAACAAAGGTACTCAAGAAAATCAGATAAATCTGATTTTCAGTGGATAGTGGATAGTGTGTAGTGGGTAGTATATGAGCAGGTATGTAATTGATAAGGCAAAGCTCGGTGAAAACATCGAGATAGTTAAAGAAATGGCAGGCGGCGAGGTTATCGGTGTTGTTAAGGGCAACGGCTACGGCTTCGGCATAAAGGAATTCACCCTTGCACTTAAAGAGCACGGAATAAAAACCTTTGCAGTGACCGAGGTTACCGATATTCCCGTATTAAAGGAAATCCTTGATG
The DNA here is from genome assembly GCA_015065505.1 of Oscillospiraceae bacterium. Lineage (GTDB taxonomy): Bacteria > Bacillota > Clostridia > Oscillospirales > Acutalibacteraceae > Eubacterium_R. The sequence goes on along the minus strand of SVQE01000058.1, from coordinate 9,077 downwards.
ACGAGGATATTCTTGTTATGCGTTCAACTCAGCTTGAAGAGGAAGCAAGAATAATTGCTCAAAACGGCGCAATCGCAACAATAGGCTCGCTCGGTGCAGCCGAGACAATGAACCGCGTTGCAGGTGAACTCGGCGTTAAGGCTAAATGCCATCTGAAAATCGACACAGGTATGGGCAGATACGGTTTTCTTCCGAGCGAGATAAACGATGCCGTTAAATGCTATTCCCTGCCAAATCTGCAGTTTATCGGCGCATACACGCATTTTTCATCAGCCTTCAGAAACAGCGAGCTTACTAAGGCACAGCTTGTTTTATTCAAAGACACAATGCAGCAGATAAAGAATGAGGTTGGTGATACAGGAATTATTCACGCTGCCAACTCCCCTGCTCTGCTCAATGTCAGCGATGTTTGCCTCGACGCAGTTCGCATCGGCTCAGCCTTCACGGGAAGAGTTATAACAAGAAGCAAAACAAAGCTGAACCGCCTTGGAGTGCTTGAGGCTGAGGTTGTTGATGTTAAAACCGTTCCGAAGGGATATTCAATCGGCTACAACGGAACATATACAACAAAAAGAGAAACAAAAATCGCCATAGTTCCCATTGGCCACTACGACGGTTTCGGAATCGGAAAAGAAAAAGAGCTCTACGATTTCAGGTATGTTTTAAGCGTTTTCAAAAGCTTTTTAAAGAAAAAGCAGATGTATGTTAAAATCAACGGCGAAATGCATTTCGTAATCGGCGGAATCGGGCTTTCACACACCGCAGTTGATATTACGGGAACGGATATCAAGCCCGGCGACTTAGCAACGGTTGATATTTCCCCGCTTATGGTCAACCCGAGAATCGAAAGAGTTTATAAATAACCACGAAGCACGAGCCGCGATTATTTCGGCGAACAATCGTATAGTGTGCTGTTAAGGCAACACACCTCATCCACCGCAAGCGGTCCCCCTTCCCCTCAAGGGGAAGGTGTGAGGCTTTGAATCACGAACCACGATAAAAAAATCCAACCCCGAAGGGTTGGATTTTTTTGTTTTATCTAACAACATCTGTGTAAACAGTTTCAAGTGCGCCGCCGTTGTTATAAATTACATATGCTCTGTAAATATAACCCTCGGGAAGATTCTTGACTGCGATTGCAAACTGGTTAGCTCCGACAAACTTAGTTGACTTAGCTCTGAGTATCAGATAGCCGTTTTGCTGACCTGAATTCTCAACTGCAACCCTGAAATCTTCGGGAGTAACGGGTGTTACTGTTTCCGAGCTGCCGGGCTGTTTGCCGTTTGGAACTGCAATAAGAATACCGCATTCCTGAACATTATCCATATCTTCAGCTACAACCTGTGCATTGAAGGTTGCCTTGCCCGAAACATTAATAACTCCGTCATTTCTGAGATATACTGCAGGAAGTGAGTAGTTATGAGCCTTGAAGGTTGCTTCATCCTCTGCAATAAGATTGAGTGAATCCATTGCAAAGTAGGTTAAGTCTGCGCCCACATAGAACGGTCTGTACTTTCCGCCGCCGAGGTCAACCGACCAGCCGTAAGCATTAGCACCGCCCTGAAGCTCTATCTTAGCGTTATATGCATAAGTTCCGCTGATATCTGTTCCGCCATCAAGTGCATCGGCAGTGATTGCATAGCTTGCAGATTCATCGTAGTTATACAATGCTATGATATCAGTATCCTCGCTTATTGTAACTGCTGCACCGGGTGCATACTTAGTACCGCCGATATAATATCCGTCGAAGCTGTAGAATGCAATAGCCGGTGTATTTGCAGCGCTCGGAAGTGTGTATGAGCCTGTGTTTACATATTCAGCAAACTGAATGCGAAGCTTTTCATTGGTGCTGTTATCATAATTTCTTATGATTCTTACTCTCTTCTGACTGCTTGCCCTTGTTTCAGTGGTTACATTCAAAGCACCCGTAACCTTAACGGAAATAGACTGACCGTAGCCATAGAAAGCAGACTTCTTGTGAGAAGTATTTGAGGTTACCTCAAGATTCCATGCTGTATCCTCGCTGTCAGCTCTGAATATCATTGTTGTTCCGTAGGTAGCATAGCCGTCTCTGTACGTTCCGTTTTGGCTGCTTACCGAGGTTACGCCGCTGTCGGCTGAAATTGCATATTTCTTTGTGCAATAGGTTAATGCATCAAGAATCGCCTGAACTGCATCGTCAACATTATCCTGCGTTGCGGTTGAATCAATAACATTGATTGTGTAGCTGTTCTCATATTCCTTTGTTGAGCCGCTGACAAGCAGGTTTGCATTGGAAACTGCATTTGCCATATGTCCGTCAGTTTCTTCGTATGCATCGGGGTCAACATTATTGATTGCCGTAACCGCAGCTTCATAAGTGCTGAAATCCTCTGCAGGAACAGCTGCTGCAACAGGTGTAAGACCTGCAATGGCATTTTCAATATTTGTTGCCTTTGTATTGATTGAAGACTGTGATGATGTTGGCTCAAGTCCCTTCCAAGCAACGCTCTTGGTAGCCTCTGTTTTAGCTTCGCCCAGTCTTGTTATAAGTGTCTGAACAGATTCAGCGCTGTACTGAGCTGCTTTGCCGTCAAGGCTCTTAAGAAGTGCGTCGCCCTGCTCGTATGCAGAATCAAGAGCTGTGTAATCAGCATGAACAAGGTCGGAAGTTTTAACAGACCAGACTGTTGTGCTTGCTTTTACTGTTTCACTTCCCAGAGTAACCTGATTCTTATTGAAGAATGCAATCTCGGGTGAGCCGTCGTGCATTGCAACAACACCTTCAGCCATAACGGTGTTACCGTTTTTAATGGTTATATAGGTTGTTGTGCTGTTTGCAGGATTCTCGGTATCGTATGAAAGCTCGTATGTGTAGTTAACATTAATTGAATCAGTGCTGTAAACAATACCCGTTGTATCAGTTTCGTGAGAGAAGTAAACCTGATGCGAGAAATCCCAGTTAGTGGAATAGCCTGAAGGCTTAGCCTTGCTTGAATACTTAAGGTTTGTATCAATAACATCGTTAAGTGTTGACGATGCATAAATACCGTCTATCTGAGAAGCCTTGATATTCTTTGAAGTATCTGTTCCGTTATACTGCTCGGGCATTGAAATCGTCCAACCCGACTGAGTGTAGAATGTCGGATAATTCACTGTGATATTACCGATAAACTGACCCTTCTGACGGGTTACCATTGCAGCATCGGGAATCTCTTTGTAATCATTTGCGTTGTTTGAAATTGGACGTCCGTGAGCTGCATAAACAAGAATTGTTTCGCCGTTGTTGTTAACCGCGTTATAAAGTGAGCCGTGACCTGTTGATGCATAAACATAATCATCTATTGCAACATAGTGCGGAGCCATTGTCTGAGTTCCGTGAACCTGGCTTGTTGTTGTTGCCGAAACTCCGTTGTAGTCTGTAAACGGACCTGTCGGGCTTGTTGAACGGAAGATTCTTGTTGTGTAGTTATACTCATTAACGCCGAAGGCAGTATAGAGATAATAATATCCGTCGTGATAAATTATGAATGAGCCCTCACCTGTGCAGGTGTTCGGGTCGTTGCCCGAAGGCTGCGAAGAACAGATATATGAACCCGAGCTTGCCGAGGTTGCATTTGCAAATGTAACGGGATAGCTTGCAGAGTTACTGTTTGTCTTCTTACCGTCCGTCTGAAGCTGAATTACACAGAGGTCTTTGGTAAGACCGCCCGATTCAGACCAAGCACCGTAGGACATATAAAGAGCATATCTGTTGATTGAGCCGTCCGCATTATGGCCGTAATATACGCACGGGTCGATTGAATTAGGTCTGCCGTTTGACTTAAGAACAACGTTATATGCCTGAGTGTTTGACGAAGTTCTTGCAAGGAAGTGTTCGGGAGTTCCGTCAGCACTTTCAAGCGCAATAATTGCAGATTTAGCATCGCCCCAGAATGAAACGGAAACATACATCATCCATGTGTTCTTTTCAAGGTTATAGCAAACGTGAGGAGCCCAGATAAGATTACCTGCATATGCTCTCTGTGAGGAGCTTGCCATATTATAAACCTCGTCGCAAACCTCATCAAGCGCATCACGGTAGTACATTGAAGTGAAGCTTCCGTCGCCGTTACCGCGAACAAATTCATCGCGATTCTGATATGCAACTCTGCCCTCGCTGTCGCCAACGATTTCCCAGTTTACACCGTCAATCGAATGATAAATCTGAAGTCCTGTTCCGTATGAATAGTATTCAACGGTGTAGTTTGACGAAGGAACATTGTAGTAATCAATGAATTCCTGACCAACCATTGAGCCCGCAGGCATACCGTTTGAAGCAGTTTTAAGATTATAAACGGTGATAGTTGTCGGGTCGTGTGTTACTGAAACATAGTTACCCTCAACAGTTGGAGTATCGGAATACTGGTCGTAGTAGCCGTCCCATACTTCCTTCTGAGTTAATGCCTTTGAATAGAAACGGATATCATCAAGATAAACATCATCACTGTGAGTCTGCCACTTGTTATCGTGGGCAAGGCAGATGCTTGTTGTGCTGTCCGTTATCATATTGATTAAATCGCTTGCAGAGAGGGTTCCGCCCGAAGATGCGATTGAGTTCGGTAAGTCGTGAGGAACACCGTTGATATAAATCGTTATTGCCTCACCAACTGTTGAAGCATTCGGGTTGATTGTTACTGCAATATGCTGCCAGTAGCCTGCATACTTACTTGCAGTGAACTGAGTCTGGTCATATTCCGAAGGAACAATATCAAAATATCTTGATGTTGTTTCTGCATAGGAGATATTACCCGTAAGCTCAATCATAAAGTAGCCGCGCTGGTCGGTAGGATTGGGTCTTCTGAACGCAATACCGTTTCTTGCAAGTGTTCCGCTCGGAACACTCTTGTTATTCGTTGTGTTCTGAGTTTCCATTGCTCTCCAGAAGGAGATTGTAACGCCGTTTTCCTGTGCAAGCGCTTTGGTTGCAGCATCTGCAAACGGGTTAGAGGTAAGCTGTGCATAAGCTTCGCCTGAGCCGCTGTTAGAACCCGATATTTTAAGAGCATTCTTTCTTAAATCGCCCGAGGTTCCGCTCTCAGCCTGGTCAGATAAGCCCTGTCTGTCACCTGCTTTTTCAGCAACGGAAATTGTTGCCGTATCCTGTTTTGTGATATTAACGCCATTTGAATCGTTGGTTGTGTATGTTCCGTTTGAAACAGTGCCGTTAAACGATTCGTGATAGATAAGAGAATCAGCTCCGCCGTTATATAAGCTCTTGGTTGCGGAGGTGTTGTAGTTACCGTTTTTAACATCTCTTGAGTATGCAGTGATTGTTATAATCTTTGCACCGTTAATAGCCTCGGCAACCTTGCTGTCGCCTTTAAGGTCTATTCCGTTTGCCTTGTCGTATGTAAATACGCCGTTTGTATCCTCGCCCGTTCCGCTTACAGCTGCGCCGTCTGCAGTAAGGGTAAAGATAATATCGTCGGAATAGTTAACTGTATCGTAAATAATAATACTATCTCTGTCGTATCTGCTCTTGTTGTAATAAATATTCGAGCCGGGCACTTCAACATAAATGTCGAAATCAGCTTCACGGGCAAGAGTTACTGAGGTTGTTCCCTCGGACTGAGTTATAATGCTTCCTCCGCTCTTGATTACGCTTCTAACGCTAATCTGGTTAACCGAAGCATATGTTGAGCCTGAAAGTGCTTCAAATGCAGGGATTTCGCCGTTTGCGCTGTCCTGCCATTCGCCCGAACCGTATTTATACTGAATAGTTATTGCATTATTGTTATTTGTTGAAACCTTTTCTGCCTGAACGGATGAACCGAGAGCAACAATTCCGCTTGCAGGGATTGAACCGCCGCCTACTATTCCTGTGAAGGTCGGGTCCTGAACGCGGTAGAAGGTTCTTGTTGCAATGTTTGACTCTTCTCCGCTCTGTGTTGCAGTTCCCTTAGCAGTTACGATTGCTTTGTTGTGAGAAGCATTCGGGAAGATTGCAACATCTTTGCTTGAATTGAATGCAAAGGTTCCTGTTGAAGAAGGCGAACCGCTTGTGTTATCAACATCATAATAAATCTTATATGTAACGGTTCCTGCAACTGCATCCTCAGTTGATGCGATAGTTATCTCATCGCCAACACCCAGATATTGCAAATCATTGAAGAGAGAAATGGTCGGAGTTGCAAGATTTGATTTTTTCTGAAGCGCATTATATGCGTCGCTTAAATCAGAAGCAAGCTGAGCAGCTGTTTTTGAAGCAACTGATGTGTGGCCGTAATCCTGAGTTTTAAGTGCCGCCATATGAGCAACTGCAATTTCATACGCAGTTTCAAAATCATCATAGTAATCAAGAACATCGCTGTTTATTGCAGCATTTTCATAAATCTCTTCAGCTGTGAGATTGCGTCCACCCTCAACACCATCAAAGGATTTTGTGTTAAGTACATTTGTTAAATATCCGCGAAGCGTGTTGTAATCAGAGGAATCGGCAGTCGGTGCTGCAACATTTGAAAGCTGACCTGCAACGATAGCAGCTCTGTTTTGTGCGGTTCCATAGCAGGTTGCTGCATTACCATCAACACAGCTTGTGAAATATGATGTAATATTATAGCCTGTTGCATCATCATATCTTGATAATACATTGCCCAAGCCGCCTTCTCTGTATGATTCAACAGAGGTTAAATAGCTTGTTTTGGATGAAATAGCATCTCTTACCTGAGCATAGTTAACAACATATCTTGCACAATTTGCCCCTATAGAGTTATAAGCACCGCGCTCCTGATTGTATAAAGTATAGTAAATGGAGTTGTTGTTATTGTATGATGTTGTGCCCTTATACTCCATTTTGTTGATATAGTATCTTGCGGTAGTCCAGCTTACCTGCTGGTTATAATTAGAACCGTAAGTACCGCCGAAGTTCTCGCTTGTTCCATAAGTATTCCACGGTATTCCGTTATTCCATGTTGTTGAATATCCAATCCATCTTCCCGTGAAGCCGAAATTTGAATCACTGGTATCTGTGGAATCGGTAGTATTGTTGTTTGAAACATAACAGAAAGCGCAGCTTCTGTTTGAGTTGTTTTTTCTATTAATTTGAAAACCTGCGGGGAATTTTGGAGTTCCCGTTGAAGTTACACCGTCATAGTACATAACAACAACAGCAGGAACATAGGATTTATAACGCAGGTTTCCGCAGCTTCCCTCATCCGAGAAATTTGTTGTTGCGGAAGCATATAAAACCTTATTATAATACGAAGAATCAGCATCATAATTTGCAAGTTTTACACTTACGGTTCCCGTGTATGCACTCCACTTACTCATATTATCCGTTGCGGTGTTAAGATTGCTTGCAAGTGTTGCAATATCAACAGAGGTGTCGCCGCCGTAGATATATGAGTCAAAGCCCTTGTTTGCAGCAACGTAAGCGTTGTAAGCAGCGCTCATATTGGTGTAAACAGTGCCGTCCATCTTGTTTTCATATTTAATCATTGCAAGCTGGAGAGCTCTTGCCTCAGCTGTTGCAAAAATTCTTAAATTCTTGATTTTTCCGGTGAAGCCTTCTGTTGCGCTTGTATCGGATGCACCAACAATATATTCGGTAGCCGACGCAATAGCGCTTGCAGCTGATTCATCAGTAAGACCGCCGCCGTTACCGGTTGAAATATAATTGCTCTTGAAGGTTGCAAGAAGCTCATAATCCCTATAGTAGGAATATGAACCGTCCGTATTCATAACAAGAGTTAAGTTATACCAATCATTTACAGGGTATGAATTATTACCCGAATCGGTATGCTGTTTTGATGTATATTCAGCATTTGTGAAATCGGAGGTATAATAGCCCCTTGTGTTAGTGCCGTTTGAAATCTCTGTTCTGTAGCGTGTCCACCAATCGGGAGAGCCCGAATCAACAGCAATGTAGCTTGAAGAGTTTTTGAATTTGAAAAACTTCTTAGCATTTGCGTTATCAGTGTTATAAACATCAAACGAAATAACAAATCCACTGTTTTCGGTTACGGCGCTGAGCGGACTTCCGCTGAGCTTAGCATAGCCGTTGCCTGCAAAGCTTGCACCGCCGTCCCATGTAACATTTGACTGTGTTACACCGCTTAAGTCATTTACAAAATATGAGTATTCTGATTTTGTTCCGCTTGGCGCTGCATCTGCAAGTGCAGGAATAGCAAAGGTTGGAAGCATAGTAACAACCATTGCAGCAGCCATTAAGAATGATAAGATTTTTTTACTGATTTTTTTCATAAAAATCCTCCTTTTCAAAAGATTTACCTTTGCATTAGGTTTAAAATTTCTGCAAAAAAGATTTACTGACTGCATCTTTTAAGCGTTGATTCCACACCGAATTTTATACAAAAGCAAATCTGTATGAAATATAAAAATGGGCGCAATAACCCCATATTCCATAATTAAATTAATTATAGCATATTATATAATATAATTCAAGTAAATTGTAAACATTTTATGAATGAAATTATGTACCCTGATTTCCACGCTTCACGCGCAACTCGAAACTCGCAACGCGAAACTACGTATACAGGGGTCTGACCCCTGTATACGCTAAGGCGTTGTTGCAACGGCGCGTCGAGGGCGTCGCGCCCTACGATCGTTCGCCGAAACGCATTATTTAATAGCCGACCGAAGGTCCCTAAACTCTTCACTCTTCATTCTTCACTCTTCACTTAACTAACCACTAACCTCGAACCACGAAAAAAATAATGCCCCGCTTTCGCGAGGCATTATTTTTACTATTTTGTTAATACATCCGAATAAACGGTCTGAAGTGAATTTCCGTCGTGATAAATAATATATCCTCTGTATTTATATCCTGCAGGAACATTATTTATTGCAACTGTGAACTGGTTTGCACCTACAAGCTTGGTTGACTTCGCTCTGAGTATTGCGTAGCCTACCTGCTGACCTGAATTCTCGATAATAACCTGTGAATCTGCAGGGGTAATCGGTGTTGCTCCGTTCTTGCTGCTCGGTGCTGCAAGAAGAATTCCGCATTCTCTTATATCCGCATCACCCGGAACAATCTGTGCGTTAAACATATACTTCGATTCGCTTACGATTACTCCGCCTTTTCTCATGTTGAT
>SVQE01000057.1 GCA_015065505.1 Oscillospiraceae bacterium | reverse complement strand
TTTCAATCAATCAGGGCGCTATTAAGGCAAGCGGCTGGAATATTGCCGAGGGCGGCTCTATTGCAAAAATGTATATGGATGCGCTTTCAAAGGAATACGGCTTCTCGCTTGATATGCCCATTGAAATGCTTCCGCCTGAAGCGCTTGATGTTGTTCTTTTCGGAACAAGGGGCAGAAAGATAAAAATGAACCGCGTAACCTCCTACGGTTCGGGAACATATACAAACGATTTTGAGGGTGTTATCAATAACCTTAAAAGAAGATATAACGAAACAAATTCCGATTATATGAGAGCGGATATCGAAAGCGTTATGCGCGATTGCAAGTGTAATGCCTGCGAGGGCGCAAGGCTTAAGCCGCAGTCGCTTTCGGTAACCGTTGGCGGATATAATATTTATGATTTCTGCAAAATGTCCATAAACGAAGAGATTGAGGTTATAGATAATCTTCATCTCAATGAAAAAGAGCAGATGATTGGTAAGCTGATTATCAAGGAAATCAGAGAAAGATTAACCTTCCTCAATTCCGTTGGTCTTGATTATCTTTCACTTGCAAGAGATTCGGGAACGCTTTCGGGCGGCGAGGCTCAGAGAATACGCCTTGCAACGCAGATAGGCTCCTCGCTTATGGGCGTGCTCTATATCCTCGATGAGCCCTCAATCGGACTTCATCAGAGGGATAATGAAAAGCTGCTCGACACCCTGCGCCACCTTCGCGATTTGGGCAACACGCTTATTGTTGTTGAACACGATGAAGAAACCATGATGGCGGCGGACTGGCTTGTTGATATCGGTCCGGGTGCAGGTATTCACGGCGGCGAGCTTATTGCCGAGGGAACACCCGAAGAGGTTATGGCTTGCGAAAACTCGATAACGGGGCAGTATCTCAGCAAAAAACGAAGCATTCCGATTCCCGAAAGAAGAAGGAAGGGCAACGGTAAGAAAATAACTGTTATCGGTGCTCAGGAAAATAACCTCAAGAATATTGATGTTGAATTTCCGATCGGCAAATTCATTGCAGTAACGGGTGTATCGGGATCGGGTAAATCCTCGCTCGTAAACGAAATTCTCTATAAGCACCTTGCAAACAGATTAAACAGAGCAAAAAAGCATACGGGTAAGTTTGAATCAATGAGAGGTCTTGACGCGCTTGATAAGGTTATTAACATAGACCAGTCCCCGATAGGCAGGACTCCGCGTTCAAACCCTGCAACATATACGGGCGTTTTCAACGATATCCGCGACCTTTATGCTCAGACAAGCGACGCTAAAAAGAAGGGCTATAAGGCAAACCGCTTTTCCTTCAATGTTAAGGGCGGACGCTGCGAGGCTTGCCAGGGCGACGGTATTGTTAAGATTGAAATGCATTTCCTTGCCGATGTTTATGTGCCCTGCGATATCTGCAAGGGTCAGCGATATAACAGGGAAACGCTTGATGTTAAATTCAAGGGCAAAAATATTTATGATGTTCTTGAAATGACGGTTGACGAAGCGCTTGAATTCTTCGACAGCCACACCAAAATAACAAAGAAACTCAAAACCCTTTCCGATGTAGGGCTCGGCTATATCAAGCTCGGTCAGAGCGCAACAACGCTTTCGGGCGGTGAAGCGCAGAGGGTTAAGCTTGCAACAGAGCTTGCAAAACGTTCGACGGGAAAAACAATCTATATTCTCGATGAGCCGACAACGGGACTTCATACCGCCGATGTTGCACATCTCATCAAGGTGCTCAATGCGCTTGTTAATACGGGCAACACCGTTGTTGTTATCGAGCATAACCTCGATGTTATCAAAACCGCCGATTATATAATCGACCTCGGTCCCGAGGGCGGTAAGGGCGGCGGCTGCATTGTTGCAACAGGCACACCCGAGGAGGTAGCTCAGGTTGAAGAATCCTATACAGGTCAGTATTTAAAGAAAATTCTCGTTTAAAAAGTGATTTCTTGAAAATTTAATTGTAAAGCGATATATTGTTTTTAACAGATAATTGCAGTGTAAGTATTTTGGTACAGAAGGAAGGAATGTTATAATGATTGGATGTATTGATGTTGGCGGCGGCTTGCGCGATATTTACGGTGCAGGCGTATTTGACTATTTGCTTGATGAAGGAATAAGTTTTGACCTTTGTATCGGCGTTTCTGCAGGAAGTGCAAACTGTGTTAGTTTTATTGCAGGTCAGAAGGGAAGAAATAAAAAGTTTTATACAGAGTATATACTCAGAAAAGAGGCAATGAGTCCGTTAAATCTAATCAGAACTCGTTCACTTCTTGATTTGACATATGTTTACGGTGAGCTTTCAAATGAAAACGGTGAATACCCGCTTGATTACGACGCGCTTCAGTCAAATAAAACCGAGTTTATAGTTGTTGCAACGGAAGCCGAAAGCGGAAAACCTGTTTATTTCAATAAGAAAGATGATATTCACAGAAATGATTATAGGACTATTATGGCTTCATCTTGCTTGCCTATAATAAGCAAACCCATCGAAATTAACTCGACTTTGTATTTCGACGGAGGGCTTTCTGACCCGCTTCCTATTGACAAAGCACTTGAAATGGGCTGTGATAAAATTGTTGTTATTCTGACAATGCCGATTGAAGCTCAATTCAGCACAACGAGAAACGATGTTGCCGCCAAAATAATTAAAAACAAATATCCCAATATGGTAAAAGGTCTTAATAGTCAGTATGAAAAATATGCTCAAAACCTTGTAAGAGTCCTTGAACTGCAGGAGGAGGGTAAGGCGCTGATAGTCGCTCCCGACGATGTTTTAGGAATGAAAACTTTAACGAGGGATATTGAAAAACTGGCTGCTCTTTACAGTAAAGGTTATGAGGATGCGAAAAAGATTAAAGAATTTGTTAAAAACTGAAAAGCAGGTTGAGAAAAATCTCAACCTGCTTTAATATTTGGCGTAATTCATAATTCAAAACGCCGAGCTTCGCCGTTTTTTATACTTCTTGACTATCTTTTATATAAATGTTAAAATGAAAGTGCCAAGTAAAATTCACAAATGAATAATGCTCTATTTTCGGCGTATGTTATTTTTATCAATTTAGATAAAAATGCATACTCTTGTTTGCATACGCTATATAGAGCGATAATGTGAATTTTGTTTGGCGACAGTTGAGCTATGCGTTTTTTGCGTACAGCCTCGGCTGTACGCTTTTTTCATTTATGCTGCCAGCATAAGACTTAAATTTTTAAACCATTATAATAAAAATGAAAGGAAGTAGAATTATGGCAACTAAAAAAGTAATAGTTCTTCGTGGAGAAGGCAATGGCGGAAAAACAACAACGCTTAATAAATTGATTAAAAAAATGTTATCATTTGAAAAATCAACATTTTTATTAGGAAATCCTAATAACGCAACTTTTACAGATGAAGACAAAGACCGTTGGGTAATTATTAAGTATTATGATAAAACAGTTGCAATATTAACTGCTGGTGATGGAGCACAAGATTTAACTAAAAATTTTGAAGAAATCTCACATCAGTTTTCTGATCCAATAGACATATATGTTTGCGCTAGTCGTTCCAGAGGAAAAACGATAGAATATATTACAAAGAAATTTAAAGATAATGTTATTCTTTGGGAAAGAAAGTGGGATATATGGAGAGAAGACCAAATTAAAAATCCCGTTATTGAAAAACTACGCAATGAATCTAACGATCTTCAAGCATTAGTTTTACTTGATACAATAGATAAAATCTAATTGAAAGGAGTAAAAACTATGAAAAGCACAAATTGTTGGGCACGATGCCCACATCGTGCCGCAAAAAGAATACTTTCTATATTTCTTTCACTTGCAATGATATTAAGTATAACCGCAGGATTGGATTTTTCTGTATATGCAGCAACTTTGTCAAGCTACGGTTCTTGCGGAGATAATGTTACATATACATTTGATTCTTCAACTGGTTTGTTGATAATCAGTGGAAGTGGGGCAATGACTAATTGGCATACAAGTATTTATTCAAGCTCCTCAACATACTATACAAAAAATCCGTTTTATAATCAAAGCAGTATTAAAACCGTTGTTATAGACAATGGTGTAACAAGCATCGGCGATTGGGCGTTTTATGACTGCAGAGGCTTAACAAACATAACAATTCCAAACAGCGTAACAATAATTGGTAGTGATGCTTTCCGTGGCTGTACAGGTGTAACAGACATAGCAATACCCAAAGGCGTAACAAATATTGGTAATTGCGCATTCTATGGTTGCACAGATTTATCGCGTATAACAATTTCGGATAGCGTAACAAATATTGATTATAGAGCGTTTGGACACTGTTCAGGATTAACAAGTATTATTATTGAACCAGAAAATTCAATATTTGATAGCAGAGAAAACTGTAATGCAATTATTGAAAGCAGCACCAACACTTTATTGGTTGGATGTAAAAACACCGTTATCCCAAATACTGTAACAATCATAGGCGAAGATGCGTTTTGGGGCTGCAGTTACTTAACGAACATCTATTTACCAGATAGTATAACGAAAATATGTGGTAATGCTTTTGCTTATAGTGGTTTAAAAAATATTTATATACCAAATAGTGTAACAAGCATTAGCGGGTGTGCGTTTTATTATTGTACAGCTTTAACAAGTATAACAATTTCTGATAGTGTAACAAGTATTGGTGGATTTCAGACTTTTGATGGTTGTAAAAATTTAACAAGAGTTGACATAAGTAGTATTGATGCATGGTGTAAAATATCATTTAGTGATATTAAATCAAATCCGTTATATTATGCTCATAATCTTTATCTAAATGGAACACCGATTACAAATTTAACTATACCTTACGGCATAACAAGCCTAAATGCTTGTTCTTTTTGTGGTTATACTGGTTTAAAAAGTATAAAAATTCCGGATAGCGTAACAGGCATTGGTAATCAAGCATTTTATGGTTGCACAGGTTTAAAAAGCATAACAATTCCGGATAGTGTAACAAGTATCGGCAATTTTGCGTTTTATGATTGTACAGGATTGACAAGTATAACAATTCCTAACAATGTAACAAGCATTGGAACTTCTGCTTTTAGCATGGTAAACACAATTACCTCTTCTTGTAATAATTCAGCTGTTGCAACATATATAGAAAATAACGATAGTATCACTTGGAACAAAACACATAATGAAATAATTGACGAAGCTGTTAAACCAGGATGCACGGAAACGGGGTTAACGGAAGGTAAGCACTGTTCTAATTGTAACGAAATCTTTGTTGAACAAGAAATTGTTGATCCTCTTGGACATTCTCCTGCAGAAGCAGTAATTGAAAACGAGATTGCCCCCACCTGTATGGTTAAAGGTTTATATGATGAGGTTGTTTATTGTTCTGTTTGCGGTGAAGAATTGTCGAGAAAAGAAAAAAATGTTGAAGCTCTTGGTCATTCTCCTGCAGAAGCAGTTAGAGAAAACGAGGTCGCTCCCACTTGCACAGTTGAGGGCACATATGATGAGGTTATATATTGCTCTGTTTGCGGTGAAGAATTATCAAGAGAAGGAAAAACAATTCCTGCTCTCGGTCATACGGAAGTAGTTGATGAAGCAGTAGTTCCAACTTGCACCGAAACAGGATTAACAGAAGGTAAGCATTGCTCCGTGTGCGGTGAAATACTTGTTGCACAGGAAACAGTATATGAACTCGGTCATAATTATGAAAGTGATGTTACCGAGCCAACCTGCACAGAGCAGGGTTATACAACATATTCCTGCACTCGTTGCGATTATGAGTATAAAGATAATTACACAGACGCACTCGGTCATAATTGGACTCAATGGTCGGTTGTTACTGCGCCAAACGGCTGCATGGATGGTTTATCAATAAGAATCTGCAACACCTGCAATGAAATTGATAAACTTGTAATCCCTGCAACAGGAACTCATTCATATGTTTCAAGTGTTGATAAAACTGCAACCTGTATTGAAAAAGGCAGAATAAAATACACCTGTGAGCTTTGCGGAGATACATATTTTGAAGAAACACCTTTTGCAGAGCACACGGAAGCTATTGATGAAGCGGTTGCACCCACTTGCACTCAAACAGGATTAACCGAAGGTAAACACTGCTCAGTTTGTGAAGAAGTGTTAATCGAACAAGAGATAGTTAATGCTCTTGGGCACACAGAGGTTATTGATAAATCTGTTAAAGCAAATTGTGAAAAGACAGGTAAAACAGAGGGTAAGCATTGTTATGTCTGTGGTGAAATACTAATTGCGCAGAAAGTAGTAAAAGCAACAGGTCACAAAGCTGTAACCGTTAAAGGAACACCTGCAACCTTCAAAACAGCAGGAAAGACAGACGGAAAGAAATGCTCTGTTTGTGGAAAAGTATTAGTTGCTCAAAAGACGGTTGCAAAACTCGGCTCACCTTCACTTAGCAAGGTTACTGCCACTTCAAAAGGCTTTAAGGCAACTTGGAAATCGGTTAGCAGTATTGAAGGCTATCAAATTCAGTATTCAACAACCTCAAACTTCAAGTCAGGCAATAAAACCGTTACTGTTTCGGGTTACAAATCAACCTCAAAAACCGTTAAAAGCCTCAAAGCGAAAAAGAAATACTATGTCCGCATAAGGGCATACAAAACAATCAACGGCAAAAAGCAATATTCCTCTTGGAGCAAGAGCAAATCGGTTACAACGAAAAAATAGTGTTCAGTGGTCAGTGCTCAGTGGTCAGCATAATATAATTGTTTGTAATATACAAAATCAGGGCAGCGCAATGCTGCCCTGAAAACTATTGACAAATTGAAAAATCATATGTATAATATAAGTGAACAAGGAGCCATCCGATAGACGGTTAGCCCAGATGTTCAGTTAAAAATAACCGCACTGTTTCTGAGGCAGGGGCGGTTATTTTTTTGATGCAAAGATAATGACTATTATAAGTACTAGTGTAATTATAAGGTAGTAATATTCCATGTCATCACCCCCTAAATCAGATTTAGAGGGCAATGCCCTCTATAAAATAAAGGGCAAACCGTCCACCGTTTTTTCGTGACAACTCCTTGCCGGAGGTCTTAACCTCCTTATTTTAATTATACCATTTTTTCTAATAATAGTAAAGTAAAAAACAAACAAATATTCTAATGTGCTTTTGACAGGATTTAATACTTGTTATTTACTTTTTTGTTCTTCCGATGCATCTATAAGCAGGAAAGTAAGCAAGATAATAAGCAAGAAGAGCGAGACGGCATTAACCGAAACTCGCTCTTTTTTCTATTCATTTTCAAGTATATCTCTTATTTCACTAAGTTCTTTTATCTCATAATCAATTATTAAATCACAGGGCTTTTCTTTGCCGTTCGGGTTGAACCAGCAGCACTTTATTCCTGCGTTATTGCCGCCCCTCATATCGCTTGTCAGCGAATCGCCGATAATTAGTATTTCATCCTTTTTGCAGGGAATAATATGCTTTAAAACATAGTCAAAAAATCCCTTGTTCGGCTTTTCATAGCCTATAACATCCGAGATGAAAACGCCATCAAAAACAGTGTCGAGTTTAGATATTTTCAGTCTGTCTTTCTGAACATCCTTCCTGCCGTTTGTAACGCAGTACTGCTTGTATTTTCCTTTGAGAAAACTTAGTATTTTGAAGGAATCATCTATAAATTCAACGGTGTCGCAAATGCCTCTTTCATAAAGCTCGTTTAGCTCTGACGGATTCGCGTCCTTACCGATTTCATTGAGGAATTCCTGAAATCTGAGACGGTAAACATCCTTCTTTTTTATTTCTCCTCTTTCAAGCATTTCCCAGTGCTTAACATTGATTGATGAATACAGTTTAACCATATTATCGGTGCATTTACCGAGACCAAGCTCCCTGAAGGCTGCTTTTAAAGAATTTTTCTCAGCTAAAAGAAAATCAAGAATTGTGTTATCCAAGTCCCATAAAATAACTTTAAACAACTGCTTCACCGCCAAACAACAGATTTACAACGCTATTATTTTAGCACAGTTAAAGGAGCAAAATCAACTCTGCTTAATACGATTTAAAGCGTTTTTTTCAAGCCTGCTTACCTGCGCTTGCGATATGCCTATTTCCTCTGCTGTTTCCATCTGGGTTTTGCCCTGCATAAAGCGCATATAAAGTATTCTGTGCTCGCGCTCGTCGAGCGAGGAAAGCTCGTCCTTTATCTGAATTTCGTCAATCCAGTCGGTGTCGGAGCTGTTGTCGCCGAGCTGGTCCATAACATAAATCGTGTCGCCGCCGTCGTTGTAAACGGGCTCATAGAGCGAAACGGGGTCAACAATGGCTTCAAGCGCAATAACAACATCGCTTTTCTTCATATTCAGCTCCTTTGCAATTTCTTCAACGGCTGGCTCGTAGCCCTTTTCATTTGTTAGACGCTCTTTAACCTGCATTGCCTTGTATGCGGTGTCCCTCATAGAACGGCTTACTCTGACAGGGTTTGAATCCCTGAGAAAGCGCCTTACCTCACCAATGCACATCGGAACAGCATATGTGCTGAAACGAACATCCAAATCAAGATTGAAGTTATCAATAGCCTTTATAAGCCCGATAACGCCAACCTGGAATAAATCGTCCATATTCTCATTTCTGTTTGCAAAGCGCTGAACAACCGAAAGAACAAGACGAAGGTTGCCCTTTATCAGCTCTTCTCTTGCCTTCATATCACCTGCGTGGGCTTTTTTCAGAAGCTCAAGCTTTTCCTTCTCACTCAAAACAGTTAACTGGCTTGTGTTAATTCCGCAAATTTCGACCTTGTTGTAGTACTGCACATAATCATTCCTTTTTGTTTATGTACAGTCAAATTATGATTTGTCGCGGAGTTGCCGGAACTGAAGTAAAGAGGACGCGTCTATTCGTTCGCCATGGGGACGCACCTCCGTTCGCAATTCAAAAGGCAACGGTTCGGTGGAGGAACGTCCCCGTGTGCTGCGGAGGGAACGCTCACAGTCGTCCGCCAATAATATAATCGTCGCTTGCGACCCTCAATTCGTAATTCGTAACTCGTAATTCGTAATTTGCAATAAAAAAACTCCCTGCTCATATTATGAACAGGGAATTGTTTTTTTATAAGCTAAATATTATTCTTCAACTGCAACTTCATCCTTTTTCTTTGAAACGATAATGTTTGTGATGATGCCGAGGATGAGAGCGCAAGCGATTTCTGTAAGTGTAACTTTACCGAAGGATAATGAAAGTCCGCCGATACCTGCGATAAGAATAACTGCAACAACAAAGAGATTCTTGTTCTGGTCGAGGTCAACTTTCTGAATCATCTTAAGACCGCTAACTGCGATGAAACCGTAGAGAGTGATGCAAACACCGCCCATTACGCAGTTGGGAATTGTTGAAAGGAATACAACAAAGGGATTGAAGAACGAAATAACCATTGCCATAACTGCTGTGCAGAGAATTGTTACGATTGAAGCATTTCCTGTGATAGCAACGCATCCAACTGATTCGCCGTATGTTGTGTTGGGGCATCCGCCGAATACTGCGCCAACCATTGAGCCAACGCCGTCACCGAGAAGAGTTCTGTGGAGACCGGGGTCCTCAAGGAGGTCCTTGTTAACAACTGATGAAAGGTTTTTGTGGTCTGCGATATGCTCTGCGAAAACAACGAATGCAACAGGTGCATATGCAACGGCGATTGTTGCTATATACTGTCCGTCAATAGCTTTAATACCTTTTGCTGCGTTGATAAAGGTGAAATCAGGTACTGCAAAGGGCTTCATACCACTGAATACACTGAAGTCGATAACCTGAAGAGCAATATTGTCTGTTTTGATTCCGATTACGGTGAAAATTGAAGCAACTGCATATCCTGCAAGAATACCGATAATGAAGGGGATGAGCTTAGCCATTTTCTTACCGAAAACAGAGCAAATAATAACTGTGAAAAGTGTTACGAGTCCGCAAATAATGCATACATAGGGGCTTGCAAGTGAAACATAATCAACAGATGAACTTGCTAATGCACCGTTTTTGAAAACTTCTGTGGTTACAGCCTCGGTTACTTTACCTGCCTTAAGGTCGCCGATTGCGTTGCCTGCAAGTGAAAGTCCGATGATTGAAACTGTGGGACCGATAACAACCGCGGGCATAATCTTGTCAATCCATTTAACGCCTGCAACCTTAACGATGATTGCGATAACAACGTAAACGAGACCTGCGAAGATTGCACCGAGGATGATTCCTGCGTATCCTGCTTCTGCTGAAACGGCTCCGGCAAATGCAGCTCCCATTGAGCTAAGGAATGCAAATGATGAGCCAAGGAATACGGGGCTTCTGAACTTTGTGAAAAGAAGGTAAACGATAGTACCAACACCTGCACCGAAAAGTGCTGCGGACTGGCTCATTCCGTTTCCTACGATTGCGGGAACAGCGATTGTTGCTGCAAGGATTGCCAAAAGCTGCTGGAAAGCAAAGATTATAAGCTGACCGAACTTTGGCTTGTCTTTAATGTCATAAGCTAATTTCATTGTTTTTCCTCCAATAATTAAATTGTTTTATATCTACAAAAAAACGGAGAACGGAGAATGGATTGCTCCATTCTCTGTTCTCTGCTTTATTTTGTACCGAATATTCTATCGCCGGCGTCACCGAGACCGGGAACGATATAGCCGTTTTCATTGAGATGGCTGTCAAGCCCTGCACAATAAATATCAACATCGGGATGAGCCTTCTGCAAAGCCTCTAATCCTTCAGGAGCGGCAATAATACACATAAATGTTATTTTTCTGGGATTTCTGAGCTTAATCTGAGAAATAGCATCAATAGCCGAGCCGCCTGTTGCAAGCATCGGGTCAACAACGAAAACATCTCTTCTCTCAATATCCTTAGGTAATTTACAATAATATTCAACGGGCTTAAGAGTTTCCTCGTCTCTGTAAAGACCAATATGACCGATACGAGCAGCGGGAACCATTTTAACGCAGCCGTCAACCATGCCAAGACCTGCACGGAGAATCGGAACAAATGCAAGCTTTCTTCCGGCAATCTGTTTGCAGTCGGCAATACCGCAAGGAGTTTCAACCTTGATATCTTCTGTGGGAAGATCTCTTGTTGCTTCAAACATCATAAGCATTGCGATTTCGTCAACAAGGGCACGGAAGTCCATAGTTCTTGTTCTTTTATCGCGAAGAATGCTGAGCTTATGCTGGATAAGCGGATGGTCAAAAATTACGACTTTTCTATCCATATATTTTTCTCCTTTGATAATATTTTTATCCTTGCTATCATAGCAAAAGCCCTCGGCGTTATCAATAGGGGTTAAAGGTTTGTAATTTTTTGTAACAATTTTGTATATTCCGGTGGGGAAAAGCGCCAATATGAAAGTAATAAATATTATGAAATTTGGTTATTTTTTTCTTGATTTTTCTAAAACGGTCTGTTATAATTATTCAGCATTCGTAATTAAATGTTATTAAACAAATGCGAATACGCACGCAGAGCGCTTAAGCCACAGGTTATAAATCGGCTTTTGCCATAGTGCTTTGCGGAGGAAAAACCTAAAAGGAGGAAATTAATTATGGCAAATGTAGTTTCAATGAAACAGCTCTTAGAAGCAGGCGTTCATTTCGGACACCAGACAAGAAGATGGAACCCCAAAATGGCTGAATACATCTTCACAGAGCGTAACGGCATTTATATCATCGACCTTCAGAAAACAGTTAAGAAGCTTGATGATGCTTATATGTTCGTTCGCGACCTTGCTGCAGAAGGCGGCTCAATTATCTTTGTAGGAACAAAGAAGCAGGCTCAGGAAAGCGTTAAGGAAGAGGCTGTCCGCTGCGGAATGCCCTATGTTAACGCAAGATGGCTCGGCGGTATGCTTACAAACTTCAAAACAATCAGAGGCAGAGTTGCTCGTCTTGCACAGCTTAAGAAGATGCAGGAGGACGGCACCTTTGATCTTCTTCCCAAGAAGGAAGTTGCAGGCCTTGAGCTTGAAATCGAAAAGCTTGAGAAGTATCTCGGCGGTATCACCGAAATGAAGAAGGTTCCCGATGCAATGTTCATCGTTGACCCGAGAAAAGAAAGAATTGCAGTTGCAGAGGCAATGAAGCTCGGTCTTCCCATCGTTGCTATTGTTGATACAAACTGTGATCCCGATGAAATTGATTATGTAATCCCCGGAAACGACGACGCTATCCGTGCAGTTAAGCTTATTGCAGGCGCAATCGCTAACGCTGTTATCGAAGGCAGAGACGGTGAGGATGCTATTGCTGCAACTATCGAGGAAGCAGCAGACGAAGAAACAGCAGAAGAAGCAGCTGAAGAGGCTGCCGAGGAAGCTGCTGAATAATTCAGAATTATACAGGGCGGAGAAATCCGCCCTTAACATAATTACGAATTACGAATTTTGGGCGATTCCCCTGCTAGGGGAAATGTCGAGCTTGCGAGACAAAAGGGTCTGGCGCCGCTCCAAGGGGCTTTGCCCACACCCAATTTTTTAATTTGTTTGAGCGCAGCGAGCAACCGAAAACCCGGAGCTCGGCACTCGAAACTTGCAACTAAAATAACAGGAGGAAAATAATATGGCTAATATTTCAGCTAAAGATGTTAAAGAGCTCCGCGAAAAGACCGGCGTTGGTATGATGGAGTGTAAGAAGGCTCTCGTTGAAGCAGACGGCGATATGGAAAAGGCTATCGATTATCTTCGTGAAAGAGGTCTTGCAGCAGCACAGAAGAAGGCAACAAGAATTGCCGCTGAGGGTGTTGTTCTTCCTTACTACGACCAGGCTTCAAATCAGGGTGTTGTTGTTGAGGTTAACTCAGAAACAGACTTCGTTGCTAAGAACGAGAAGTTTATGAGCTTTGTTGAGGGCGTTGCAAAAACAATTCTTGCAACAAATCCCGCAGATGTTGAAGCTCTTAAAGAAGAAAAGTTCAACGGAACAGACAGAACAGTTACAGAAACACTTAACGACCTTGTTCTTTCAATCGGTGAGAATATGAAGGTTCGCCGTTTCGAGAGAATGGACGGTATTGTTTCAACATATATCCACGCAGGCGGCGCAGTAGGCGTTATGGTTGGCTTTGATGTATCAGACGAAACCAAGGCTGCTGACGAAGCTTTCGTTGCTATGGGTAAAAACGTTGCTATGCAGATTGCAGCAATGAGCCCCGAATATCTCTGCAAGGATGATATTTCAGCTGACGAAATGGATAAGATGCACTCAATCACTGTTGACAGTGCTCTTAACAAGCCCGATTCACTTCCGATGCCCATTCTCACAAGCCTTATCAACGAGGCTATTGATGAGAAAAAGTGGAGCGATGAGGATATAACCATTTATCAGGGTCTCGACGGCAAGCAGAGAAAGAACTTCACAAACTTCATTTCTAAAGAAGCATATGAAATTCTTGCAGGCATTGCAGTTTCTCACAAGGCAGAAATCACCGAAAACAAGATTTTCACAGGTCTTGTTCAGGGCAGACTTTCAAAGCAGATTAAAGAAATTTGCTTACTCGAGCAGGATTTCGTTCGTAACGATCTCTTCCAGGGCTCAGTTAAGGGCTATGTTGATTCAGTAGCTAAAGAGCTCGGCTGCGAAATCAAGACTACAGGCTTCATCAGAATGATGAAGGGCGAAGGCCTTGAAAAGAGAGAAGAAAACTTTGCAGAGGAAATCGCAAAGCAGATTAATGGCTAAGCATAAAAAACTTCCCGCACGGTTGTGCGGGATTTTTTTATGCAATTACGAATTACGAGTGACGAATTACGAATTTTGGCTACTCGCGCAAGCGCTCGGGCAATTAATCGCCTCCCTTGTGTAAATGGGAGGGGGACCGCTTGCGGTGGAGGGATTGTATTATATTTTCTCGAATCGTAGGGTGCGACCCTTGGAGCGGGCGCCAGACCCTTTTGTCTCGCAAGCTCGACATTTTTGCTAGCGCAGACGCTCCCCTCTGTCAACCTTACGGTTGACATCTCCCCGTCAATCGGGGAGTACCTAGCAGGGGGATCTCCCGCACCCGAGAACTTTCGGCGGATGAAAATATGGTCGTTCCCTCCACAGCACACGGGGACATTCCTCGCCCTAACCGAAC
>SVQE01000056.1 GCA_015065505.1 Oscillospiraceae bacterium | reverse complement strand
TTCTTCCGATGAGGCTTAAAAATGAAAATTAAGGTTAAAGCTAAAGAACATTCAAAGGAAACAGTTAAAATAAGCACCGATTTTATTCAGCTTCAATCCTTTTTAAAATTCAAAGGAATTTGTGAAACAGGCGGTCAGGCAAAAGAATTTATTCAGGACGGAATAATCAGAGTTAATGGCGAAACCTGCACTGCAAGAGGAAAAAAGCTGAGAAACGGTGATGTTGTTTCAGCCTTCGGATGCGATTATTATATTGAAAATGAGAATTAAAAATATAAGTATTGAAAATTTCAGAAATATAAAAGAGCTTAATCTTGAGTTTGATGATGTTAATATAATATGGGGTGAAAATGCCCAGGGAAAAACAAATCTGATTGAAGCAATATATTTATTTACAGGATTAAAAAGCTTCAGGGGCGCAAAAGACAATCAGCTTATTATGATGGGCGAGGAACAAAGCAGACTGAAGCTTGATTTTGAAGGCAGCGGCAGAGAGCAGTATGCCGAAATTGATATAAAAAACAAAAGAGTTGCTTCATTAAACGGCGTTAAGAAAAAAAGCACAACTTCTCTTTCCGATGAAATTAAAGCAGTTATATTCTCCCCCGTTCATCTTAATATGATTAAGGACGGACCGAGTGAAAGAAGAAAATTTATTGACGGCGCACTTTGTCAGATTAAATCAAACTACAGAAATCTTTTAAAGGAATATAATCGCTGCTTAAATCAGAGAAATATTCTGCTCAAGGATTTAAAAAATAATCCCGAGCTTGATTCGCTTCTTTATATATGGAATAAAAATCTTGCAATAAGCGGCGCAAAGATTGTTTATCAGAGACTTAAATATATTGAAGCGCTGAGCCCCTATGTTAAGGATATATTTTCGGGCATAAGCAGCGGAAATGAAGAGATTGAACTTAAATATCAGAGCTTTGAGGAATTTCCTGCCGATATTGATTTTATTGAAAAAAAGCTGCTTCGGGCTTTTGAAAACAATAAATATCATGATATGATGAATAAAGCAACCTCATCAGGACCTCACAGGGATGATATTGAAATACTGATTAACGGTATGAGCGCAAGAATTTACGGCTCACAGGGTCAGCAGAGAAGCTGTGTGCTTGCCTTAAAGCTTGCAGAAGCAAGTCTGCTTGAACAGATAACAAAAAAAGAGCCGATTGCTCTGCTTGATGATGTTATGAGTGAGCTTGATGAAAAAAGGCAGGATTATATATTAAATCATATTAAAAACCGTCAGGTTTTCATAACCTGCTGCGATAAAGAAACAATTTTAAGGCTTAAAAAAGGAAAAACCTTTCATATAGAAAAAGGAAAATTGATTGACTGATGTTTATTCATTTGGGTGAGGACACCGTTATTAATGATAAAGAAATAATAGGTGTTTTTGATATAGATACTTCAACAGTTAATAAAGCAACAAGGGATTATCTCTCCAAAGCTGAAAAAGAAAAGAGAGTAATATATGTTAACTATGATTTGCCCAAAAGCTTCATAGTTTGCGATAACGCTGTTTATATCAGCCCGATTAATACAAGCACTATAAACAAAAGGACTAAGCAAACGGAGAAATTTATATGAGCGAAGAAATAAAATTAACCAATTTAGAGGAAGAGGATATTGATACTGCCGTAACCGAGGAATATTCGGGTAACAGTATTCAGGTTCTTGAAGGACTTGAGGCTGTAAGAAAGCGCCCGGGTATGTATATCGGTTCAACGGGACCGAGAGGCTTGCACCATCTTGTTTATGAGATTGTTGATAACTCTATCGACGAAGCGCTTGCAGGCTTTTGTACTCATATTGAAACCGAAATTCTTCCCGGCAACACTATAACCGTAAGGGATAACGGACGCGGTATTCCCGTTGAGGTTAACGATAAAACGGGCTTGCCCGCTGTTACGGTTGTTTTAACCGTGCTTCACGCAGGCGGTAAGTTCGGCGGCTCGGGATATAAGGTTTCGGGCGGTCTTCACGGCGTTGGTTCCTCGGTTGTTAATGCGCTTTCGGAATGGCTTGAGGTTGAGGTTACAAGAAACGGACATATTTATGCACAGCGCTTTGAAAGAGGCGTTGCCGTTGACGACCTTCATATTATCGGGGATTCCGATAATGACGGAACCTTCATTAAGTTTAAGGCAGACCCTGAAATCTTCCAGGAAACAACAAAATATACCTATGATATTCTTGAAAGAAGACTCAGAGAGCAGGCATTCCTCAACGCAGGTCTTTCAATTACCTTAACTGATAAGAGAGAAAAGTTTGACAGAAGTCCTGACGACGGATACGGCGATGAACCCCACAGCAATGTTTATTGCTATGAGGGCGGTATTCGTTCCTTCGTTGAATTTATAAATACAAGCAGAGGTCTTAACCCGATTCAGGAAGAGGTTATACATATTTCAACCACCAAGGGCGACAGAAGCGCCGAGGTTGCACTTGCATATACCGACGGATACACCGAAACTCTGCTTTCGTTTGCAAATAATATTAATACTATCGACGGCGGTACTCATGAAACAGGCTTCAAAACCGCATTAACAAGAGTTTTTAACGATTACGGAAAGAAATTCGGCATTCTTAAAGACAGCGACAAGAAATTCACGGGTGAAGATGTTCGTGAAGGAATAACAGCTGTTATTTCCGTTAAGCTCACCGAGGCTCAGTTTGAAGGACAGACCAAGGGTAAGCTCGGTAACACCGATATAACAGGTCTTGTTTCATCTCTTGTTTACGAAAAGCTTATGACTTATTTTGAAGAGCATCCCCAGGTTGCAAAAACTCTTCTCAATAAATCGCTTGAAGCATCGCGTGCAAGAGAAGCCGCAAGAAAAGCAAGGGAAAACGCAAGAAGAAAATCACCTCTTGAAAGCAATTCACTTCCCGGAAAGCTTGCCGACTGCACAAGCAAGGACCCGACTAAATGTGAAATATACATCGTCGAGGGAGATTCTGCAGGCGGTTCCGCAAAGGAAGGACGCGACAGAGAGCATATGGCAATTCTTCCCCTCTGGGGCAAGATGCTCAATGTTGAAAAGGCAAGAGTTGACAAGGTTTATTCTAATGAAAAGCTGCTTCCCGTTGTTATGGCACTCGGAACAGGCATTGGCGATGATTTTGATATAAGCAAGCTGCGTTATCATAAGATAATCATTATGGCGGATGCCGATGTTGACGGCGCGCATATCAGAACACTGCTGTTAACCTTCTTCTTCCGCTATATGCCTCAGATAATCGAGGAAGGACATGTTTATCTTGCACAGCCTCCCCTCTTCAAGCTTTCAAAGGGCAAAAAGAGCTCGTATGCATTCTCTGATGAGGAAAGGGACGAGCTCATAGAAGAATTCGGCGGAAGCTGCGACATTCAGAGATACAAAGGTCTTGGTGAAATGGACCCCGAACAGCTCTGGGAAACAACAATGGACCCCGAATACAGAACAATGCTTCGCGTAACCATTGAAGACGCTGAAATAGCAAGCGAAAACTTCTCAATTCTTATGGGCGATAATGTTGAACCTCGCCGTGAGTTTATTGAGAAGAATGCAAAGTTTGTTCAGAACCTTGATATATAAGAAACAGAATGCGTTTGACGGCGAGGTTCAAACGACGCTCCAAATCTTTGATTTGGGAGAAACAGTCCGGTGGACTGTTTCGTAGCGGAGAGGGCAACTGTGTAGTCCGAAAGAATCCTTTGCCAATAACGACGCAAAGTTTGTACAGAACCTTGATATATAATTAATTACGAATTACGAGTTACGAATTACGAATTGAGGGACCTGCGGTCGGCTATTATATAATTAATTGACCGAGCACAGCGAGAAACCGAAAACTCGGAACTCGCAACTCGAAACCTGCAACTTTTTTCGACGTAAGGAGAAAAACATATGAATGAAGAAATACGCTATGATAATCAAAAAATCGTAGATGTTGAAATAAGCAGCGAAATCAGGAAGGCGTTTCTTGACTATTCAATGAGCGTTATCGTATCCCGTGCGCTTCCCGATGTTCGCGACGGTTTAAAACCCGTTCACAGAAGAATTTTATATACTATGTATGAAAACGGACTTACTCCGCAGACTGCATACAGAAAGTGCGCCACCACCGTTGGTGCCGTTTTAGGACATTATCATCCCCACGGCGACGCTTCGGTTTATGACGCAATGGTTCGTCTTGCACAGCCGTTTTCTATGAGATACACACTTGTTGACGGTCACGGAAACTTCGGTTCAATCGACGGCGACCCCCCTGCTGCATACCGTTACACAGAAAGCCGTATGAGCAAAACCGCCCTTAAGATGCTTGACGACATCAAAAAGGAAACGGTTGACTGGGCGCCAAACTTCGACGACACAACCAAAGAGCCCGTTGTTCTTCCTGCAAGATTTCCGAATCTTCTTGTAAACGGCTCGGCAGGTATTGCAGTTGGTATGGCAACAAACATTCCTCCTCATAATATGAGAGAGGTTGTTGAGGGAATGTGCTGCCTTATTGATAATCCCAATGCAGAGCTTGAAGAGCTTATGGAGCACATCAAGGGCCCCGACTTCCCGACAGCCGGAATAATTATGGGCGCAAAGGGCATTAAAGAGGCATATGCAACGGGACGCGGAAAAATCTATGTTCGCGCAAATGCCGAAATTGTTGAAGCCAAGGGCGACCGCTTTAAGATTGTTGTTAACGAAATCCCCTATGGCGTTAACAAGGCTCGTCTTATTTCAAGAATTGCAGACCTTGTTAAGGAAAAGCGCCTTGAGGGCATTGCCGATATTCAGGATTATTCCGACAGACGCGGAATGCATATTGAAATCGTAATAAAGAGGGACGCAAACGCTCAGGTTGTTCTTAACAATCTTTACAAGATGACCGATATGCAGGTTACCTTCGGTGCAATTATGCTTGCCCTTGACGACGGCGTTCCGAAGGTTATGACCTTAAAGGAAATTCTTCAGAAATATATAATCTTCCAGAAGGATGTTATAAGAAGAAGAACGATCTTCGATTTAAACAAGGCTCAGGAAAGAGCGCATATTTTGGAAGGTCTTGCAAAGGCAATCGATATTGTTGATGATGTTATTGCAACAATTCGTGCCTGCCGCGGCGGACAGAGTGAAGCAAAGCAGGCAATTATGGATAAGTTCGGCTTTGACGACCCCCAGGCAAGTGCCATTGTTGCCTACCGTTTAGGTCAGCTGGCAGGACTTGAAATTGAAAAGATACTCAATGAACTCGATGAGCTTCACGAAAGAATCAAGGATTTAAGCGATATTCTTGAGCACGAAACAAGAATTGAGGAAATCATCAAAACCGAATCACGCGAAATTGCAGAGAAATACGGCGACGAAAGAAGAACCCAGATTTCGGCATTCACGGGTGATGTTGACGATGAGGATTTAATTCCTGTTGAGGACTGCATTTTAACCTTAACCGAAAAGGGCTATATCAAGCGCCAGACCGTTGACACCTATAAGGCGCAGAACCGCGGCGGCAAGGGAATTATGGGAATGAGCAGACGCGAAGAGGACTATGCAAAAACAATGTTTGCCTGCTCAACTCACGATTTCGTTATGATATTCACCAACAAGGGCAAGGTTTTCAAGCTCAAGGGCTATCAGATTCCCGAATCCTCAAGAACAAGCAAGGGTATGAATGTTGTTAACCTTCTTCCGATTGAGCAGGATGAAACCGTTTCGGCAATGGTTAAGATTCCGAAGGAGGAAGACAGAGCATATCTCTGTATGGTAACGCGAAACGGAATTATCAAGAGAACAGCCATTAATCAATACGACCATATAAGAAAAACGGGTATTATAGCAATAAATCTTGACGAGGGCGACGAGCTCTGCTGGGTTGATATAACCGATGGCGAGCGTCAGCTTGTTGTTGCAACGCACGACGGTATGGCAATCTGCTTCAATGAAAGCGACGCCAGGTTAATCGGAAGAACCGCAAGGGGCGTAAGAGCAATACAGCTTAAAGAGGGCGATTATGTTGTCGGCTTTGCGGTTGCCGTTGAGGGCAAGCAGCTTCTCACCGTTTCTGAAACGGGTTACGGAAGAAAGAGCGATTTCTCGGATTACCGAGTTCAGTCAAGAGCAGGTAAGGGACTTATTAACTACCGCTGCGAGCAGTTCGGAAAGGTTGCGATGATTGCACCTGTTGATGATGAAAACGATGTTATTATGATAACAACCGACGGAATAGTTATCAGAACTCATGCACAGCAGATTTCTTCGTTCAAACGCCCGAGCAAGGGAGTTAAGGTTATGCGTGTTAACGATGGCGAAAGACTTGCAACTCTGAGCATTGTTGACAAATACGAGGAGGAAGCCGAAGAAGAGCTTTCAGATGATATTCAGCAAACCGAGGAAACAGAAGAAACTCAGGAATAATGCATTATTTAAACGATTTCGGTTTTTAAACATAAATAATGTATCAAGAGGAGAATTGCATTGAATAAGGATAATTATAATATAGATGAAATTCTTTCCGAGGTAAAAAAACGCAAGGCAAGCGAACCTCCAAAGGATAACGAGCAGGTATTCACAGCTGAAAGCACCGAAAATGAAGCGCCCGAGGCTGAAATCAATGTTGAAGAAAGCGAAACAGCAGCAGAGGAAGCGCCGATTGAGGCAGAGCCCGAAGCAGCCGAGGCTGAAACAGAGGTGTTGACTGCAGAAGCAGAAGAGCCCGAAGCCGATGAAATGGTGGACATCCTCTCAATGACCGAGGAAGAGCCCGAGGCAGAGAGTGAAAAAACTGAAGCTCCGGTTGTTTCCGAAGAGCATATTGAGGAAGAAGAACCTGCAAAAAAGAAAAAATCAAAGAAAAAGCGCAGAATAATTCTTGCCATTCTTGCAATAATCGTTGCATTATCGGTTGTTATAGCAATAATCAGAATTGATGATTTTCTTAATATAATGACAAATAACAACAATTCTGTTGCAACAACCGAAAAACCCTGGCAGGGCATGGATAAGCTTGTTGAGGAATTCTCGCCAATAGATGAAACCGAGGCAACCCAGCTTGCATCGCTTAAGGATATGATAAAAACCTGGTACTATAACGGCAAGCCCTGTTCTTCAACCCATGTTCTTAATGTTTTGCTCATCGGTGAGGACACGCGCGGTGAGGAAATTCTTGATGAGGGAACAAGAGCGGACTCGGCAATAATTGTCAGCGTTAATATCGATACGGGAGTTATTACCCTTACTTCGATTTTAAGAGACGCATATACCTACTGGGAAACAACCGAGGGCGACGAATCAACGGGTCAGTTCGGAAAAATCAACGGCGCAATGTCAACGGGCGACATCAATGCATATATCAACTGCGTTGAAAATATGTATAAAATCAGAATTGATAATTATGTTATAGTTAATTTTGATTCCTTTGAAAAAATTGTTGACCGTCTCGGCGGTGTAACGCTTGAGCTTACGGATGCAGAGATTAATGAAATCAATAATCATCCGAAGAGATATGGCAATGTTACAATAGAAAAAACCTTTGAGGGCAGCAAGGGCAAGATGAAGCTCAACGGCAAGCAGGCGCTTGCATATTGCAGAATCAGAAAGATTGACTCTGATAATATGAGAGCCGACCGCCAGAAAACCTGTATGAAAGAGGTTTTCAAGCAGGCAAAAAATGCCAAAAAGATTGACATTCTTCCAATAGTAAAAGAGCTTATTCCCTATGTTAAAACAGGTTTCAGCAAGGGCGAAATTGTTAAGATAGCAAGATATGCAATTTCACAGGGCTGGCTTGATTATGATATTTATATGCAGAATCTTCCCGAGCATAATTTAAAGGGCGGAATTGCATTCGGCGCATGGGTCTGGAAGTGCGACTTCCCGGCGGACGCATATAATCTTCAGTATATTATATACGGAAAATCAAACATCACGCTTGCTCACATCAGACCCGACACTGCAAACTGCCCCGAGCAGGGCTTCTACAGCGAAGGTTCATCGCCAATGAGCTCAATGTACACAATAATCAACTCCCACTACGGTGAAGAAACAACCGTTACGACAACAACAAAGAAGAGTGGCCAGTGACCGGTGGTCAGTAAAAAAGGATTTGGGGTTTCCCAAATCCTTTTTTGTTTTTATTCTTATTCATTTTCAGTTTGCGTTAATTCCGAAAGCGACTGCGGCGAGGTGTCTACAACCTCTATTTTATTTGCCTGCATCCAGAGCGACGGCGTTATTCTCAGCTTGTAGCCGTAGCCTGCATCCATCTGCCAGTGCGCCATCGGCGCTTCGGGAAGTCCGTAGCACGAAAGAATTGTCATAAGCACGCCTGCGTGCGAAACGATTGCAATATTCTGAACACCGCTTTTGATGCAGCCGTTTATAACCTTTTCAAAGGAAGCGCAGATTCGCTGAACAAATTCGGCGTTTGATTCGCCGTGGGGCGGCGCTGCATTAATGTCGCCTCTGAACCAGTTCTGAAAGTCCTCATTGTCCTTCAGATCCTCCGCGGTCAGCTCCTCAAATTCGCCGAAATTATATTCAATAAAACCATCTATTACAATTTTGTTATTTTTTGGGAACATAATATCCGCGCTCTGCATTGCCCTTTTCAGCGGCGAAACAAAGACCGCGTCAACCTCGGGATAGTGGTGCTTTGCCTTGATGTGTTTCAGGGTTTCTATACTATCCATAGTGAGCGGATAATCCGTGTGCCCTATATACTGTGCGTTGATATTTCCCTTTGTAAGACCGTGGCGGAATAAATACAGAGTGTATGTTTTCATATCAAAAACCCCTTAAAAATGTGATAATTACTTGCATTATTACAAAATTATAACAAATGACACTTGTATATTTACAAAGCGTATATTTGTGATTATAATTATTTTGTATTACAATGAGTATAAATCCGCCCTGGCGGATATCTACGATATATAGAAGATAAAGTGATGAGATATGGAAAAGAATAAAGAAAAACTTTCGAAGTTTGCAACAACTCTTTCCAGATTGAGAAAGGAAAGAGGAATAAGCCAGAAAAAGGCAGCAACCGAGCTTGGAATTTCCCAAGCTCTTCTTTCGCACTACGAAAAAGGAATAAGAGAATGCGGACTTGATTTTGTTATCAGGTGCAGCGAATACTACGGTGTTACAACCGATTATCTTTTAGGCGTAAGCGAAAACCGCAACGGAATGGATAATAATTATTTTTCAGAGCTTACAAGCGATAAAACCTATTCCGTTTCAATGCTTTCAAAGGCAACAAAATATCTTCTGGATATGGTTTCTGCAAGCTCTTCGGATATTGAAGAAAAGAGCTTTGTTTACGATTACTATCTTTTAACCTTATACAGAGGCGCTTTAACTCTTGCAAAGGCAGGAATGCTTCCGAAGGAGCTGTTTAAAATCGATTACTCGGTTGCAAAGGATTTAGCCTCGGCAGCCATTGCAATTCAGGACGCAAAATTTGTTTTGATTGAGGACCGTTCAAGAACGGGCGTTGATTCCTCACAGCGAACAGTTATCAACGAGCTGATTGAAGAAGCAGAAGCGCTTATTATGGAGGATTTGCACACATATATCCCCGAGTAAGGGCTTTAGAGCAGGAAAATATTTCAGCAGGGCGGATAATATCCGCCTTTTTTTATTGCCTCAGATAGCTTAATAATATCTCGCTTGATATTTTTGCCGCAATCGCCTTGAATTCGGGATAGTTTATCTGAACATTTTCGTCGCCGCCGTCGCTTATTGTTCTCAGCACAGCAAACGGAACTCTGTTTATGTAGCAAACCTGCGCTATTGCGCCGCCTTCCATTTCTCCGCAAACAGCTGAAAAGTGGTTATTAATTCTTTTTTTCTGCTCCTTGCTTCCTATAAATGTGTCGCCGCTTGCGATAGTTCCGCGGTGAACGTTATATCCGCAGCTTTTTGCGGTTTCTTCAAGTTTTTTAGAAAGCTCGCAGGAGGTTTCGATTTTAACCTTATCAATTCCGTTAATAAGTCCCCACTCCTCGCCGAGCGCGGTTATGTCGTAATCATACTGACACAAATCACTTGCAACAACGATATCCTTTATAACAACACTTTCATCAAGCGAGCAGCCTACCCCGATATTGATAATATTATCGATATCAAATTTATCTATCATAAGCTGTGTGCAAAGCGCGGCGTTAACCTTGCCCGGTGAGCACTGGGCAATGCACACCTTGCTGCTTTCGATTTCACCGATTATAAATTCAATATCGGCAAAATATTTTGAGGTTTTGTTTGTTACAATGCTTTTGAGGGAATTAACCTCAACATCCATTGCGCCGATTATTCCGAGCATAAGCTGTTTCTCCTTGCCTTTTCAATAACAAATTTATATATCAGCGCGCCGATAAGTGCGCCGAGTGAATTAAGAATAATATCGTCAATATCCGCGTCGCCTATATTAAATATTCCCTGTGCCGCTTCCGTTAATATGCAAAGCGCAAACGGAATTATAAAGGCAAAGGCTGCGCGGTGTTTTTTTGTAAACCTTGCAGCGGTTAACGCAAGAGTTGCATAATATGCAACATTTCCAACGCTTCGCATAATGCTGAGAGGTGTTAGTTCAGTCAGAAGATTTTTAATTTCGCCGCTGAAAGGAACGAAATTAACAACATACTGAGCGTCGAAGGACCTGTAGTTTATATAAAGAAGCGCATAAAGCGTTATAAGCATGGGCAAATAGCCAAGAAAGAACGAGTTATAAAAAGACTCATAGTCGGTTTTTTTGTTTTTTTCTTTAAGCGAAATAATTGTTGCGCTTGTAAAAACTGTGAAGTCGCATATAAGCGCATAAATGATATGATAAAGCGAGCCTATTTCATTCAGCATAAATGCGCTCATTCTAAGAAGATTGCAAACGAAAAAGCCGATAACAAAGAAGCTCATAATAATTATCATGCTTTTTCCTATAAAATTCAGCGATTTTTCCTGTTGGTAGTTGAAAACGGTTGTTCCTGCAGGAACAATAACGCAAAGAATAAACTTTAAAACTCTGTAGCTGCTGTTCAGGAAAAACGGTCCTGAAGGCCAGTCTGCAAATAACAAAGTAATAAAGAAAACTCCCGCGAAAAACAAAACCCGACTGAGAATTTTGTAAAAACTTGTTGTTGGCATATTGCTTCACCCCAATATATTGTACATTATATAATATAATCAAAATAAAAACAAGTTTTAGTTGACAAATCATAATTATTTATACTATAATATCAAGGCTGTAAGTATATCTATTTAAAAATATAAGATATTATAAGAAGCGAATGCCTACGCTATACCGCGTAGAGAAAATAAAGATTAAGACCAGTTTAGTCTTAGACAGGAGTGAAAAAAATGAAAAGAACTTTCCAGCCAAAGAAAAGACACGCAAAGAAGGAGCACGGCTTCAGAAAAAGAATGTCAACAAGAAACGGAAGAAAAGTGCTTGCCCGCAGAAGAGCAAAGGGCAGAAAAAAGCTCTCTTATTAATTTGCTTTAAGCAAAAAGAAACAGGAATGGGGACTTTATGAAAAGTCAGACCCTTAAGGAAAACAAGGATTTTCGCAGACTCTACTACAGAGGAAAGAGCACCGCTTCCAAAACCCTTGTAACCTATGCAATGAAAAGCCGTAATAAAGGCTGCAGAATTGGAATAACAACTTCAAAGAAAATCGGAAATGCAGTTCAGAGAAACCGTTCAAGAAGGGTTATTAGGGCTGCATATTTTGAACTTGAAAACAGAATAAAAGGTTCATGGGATTTGGTTTTTGTTGCAAGGGGACTTACAAGCAGGGTTAAAATGCAGGAAGTTTTAAAGGATATGGAAAATCATTTTAAAGAGTTGGGTGTTATTGATGAAGATAATTAACAGCCTTCTGAAAAAAGCGGCGATTTTTATGATAAGAACCTATCAGCTAACAATTTCGCCGAGGTTTTCTCACGGCTCGTGCCGTTATTATCCGACCTGCTCTCAATATACTCTTGAAGCCATAGAAATTCACGGCGTTATCAAAGGATGTTGGCTCGGCTTTTTAAGAATTATGCGATGCAATCCGTTTTTCAAGGGCGGTTACGACCCTGTTCCGCCAAAAAAAGAAAAAGGAAAAAAGGGAAAATAAGTGTTTATTGAAACTTTTACATTAAGAGCCGCAGGAACGGGCGGAATATTCGGATTTTTAACTCCGCTTTACTGGCTGTTCGGCTACGGCATGAAGGGCTTACTTATGCTGTTCAACGATCAGTATTTCATTGCCCTGACTGTTTTCACCATTTTAACCCGTCTTGTTCTCTTTCCGCTTAACATAAGACAGCAGAGAACAATGGCTAAAAATGCAAGAATTCAGCCGAAAATTCAGAAAATTCAGAAAAAATATAATGTAAGAAACATTTCGGATCCCAAACAGCGCCAGAAGGCAAATCAGCAGCAGCAGGAGGAAATCAACGCGCTCTATGCAAGAGAGGGGCACAACCCAATGCAGATGGGCTGCGGACCTATGGCATTCCAGATGATTTTCCTTATGGGTATTATCGGAATTATTTATTCTCCCCTGCAGTACATTCTCGGAATTGACATCGGAGATAAAGCCGAGAAAATTGCAACGGCAATCGGCTATAAAGGAAACTATTTCCAGCTCGAACTTCTGCAGAACATCGATAAATATAAGGATGTTCTCACAACAAAGTTTGGCGATTTGTTCACGCCGGGTGCTATTGAGTCAATCCAGAATTACAAAGAGCATATGACAATCGGCTCGCTTGATATGACAATAACTCCCTCATGGAAGGGCGGAATTATAATTATAGTTCCTATTTTATGTCTTATCACCTCGCTTGCTTCATCCATTGTTTCAACATTAATTCAGAAGAAAACCAATCAGGCAGCAGCTCAGCAGCAGTCATCAATGATGATTATGATGCTTATGATGCCCCTGTTTTCATTCTTCATTGCATTCAGAGTTCCTGCAGCAGTAGGTTTTTACTGGATGATTTCTAACTTAGTTGCACTTGTTCAGCAGCTTGTTATGGCAAAATTCTTCCCGCCCAAAAAGAATATAGCAAGAGAAATGGTTGTTAACACTATTGAAAGACGCTCAAGGGAAGAAAGCATTAAGAAAATAAGTTAAAACATTAATTCTGAGCAGAATTATGCTCAATTTCGGAGGATATATGTTAAAGGAATATATCGGAACCGGCAAAACCGTTGAAGAAGCAACAGCTATGGCTAAAGCCGGTTTAAACGCTCCGCTGACTGCCGATATAAAAATTGAGGTAATCACTTTGCCGCAGAAAAAGTTTTTAGGACTTTTCGGCGGAGCAGATGCCGAGGTTAAGGCAAGCTATGACGACGGAGTGAAAGAAAAGAAACCTAACAAAAAACAGCCGAAAAAGAAGGAAGCACCCAAGAAGAAGGAAGCTCCTCAGAAGAAAGAGGCTGTAAAAGAAACCAAAGCGGCAGCAACCGAGCCCAAGGCAAAGGAAGAAACCGCTGAGGAACCCAAGAAGGATGCGCCCAAAAGCGTTGACCTTGAATATGCAAAAAGCTATTTAAGCGATATTCTTAAAGGCTTAAATATCGATGACGCAAAGATTGAAGCTTCATATGAAGACGGCGTTATCACAATGGACCTCGATTGCGAGGACTACGGAATCATTATCGGAAGAAGGGGCGAAACCCTTGATTCCATTCAGTATCTTCTTTCTCTTGCTATGAAGAAGAAATCAAACGGCTATGTTCGTGTTTCTATCAACATCGGCGACTACAGGGAAAAGAGAAACGAAACATTAAGACAGCTTGCAAGAAGACACGCTGCAAATGTTCTCAGAACAGGCAGAAGATACACCTTCGAGCCAATGAATCCCTATGAAAGAAGAATAATTCACACAACTATTCAGGAATTCGACGGCGTTGAATCACGCTCAATCGGATATAATCAGGACAGAAGAGTTGTTCTTGAGCCCGTTGGCGGAGTTAAGAAGGATAACAGACGCAGAGGCTCAAAGCCTGCTTCATCTGCACCCAAAACTGCGGACCGCGCACCCAAGGCAGACAGAGCAGATTTACCGAAATTCGGTAAGATTGAAGT
This sequence comes from Oscillospiraceae bacterium, assembly GCA_015065505.1. GTDB lineage: Bacteria > Bacillota > Clostridia > Oscillospirales > Acutalibacteraceae > Eubacterium_R. The sequence continues at coordinate 399 of SVQE01000056.1, read as the reverse complement.
AAATAAAGACTAATGATTAATGGCGGACGGTTGGCGTTCGCCATTAATAAGTTGCGAGTTCCGAGCCACGAGTTTCAAGTTCTTGGTTACTCGCGTTGCTCAAACAATTTCATTTAAAAGACGGAGTTTTTATGTCTAAAACAATCGCAGCCATAGCAAGCGGAAATGCCCCGGGCGGTATAGGCGTTATAAGAATAAGCGGAGACAATGCAATCAGCATTGCTTCCTCTGTTTTCTCCCCTGCCGACGGCTCCTCGCTTACCGAGCTTAAGGGCTACAGAGCAAAATTCGGAAATATTATTCTTGACGGCAGCAAGGCGGATAACGCAGTTGCCCTTGTTTTCCGTGCGCCCAAAAGCTATACGGGTGAGGATGTTGCAGAGCTTTCTATTCACGGCG
>SVQE01000055.1 GCA_015065505.1 Oscillospiraceae bacterium | reverse complement strand
ATCGCGGATTATCTTTGGACGAAGAACTGCCGAACGGTCAAAATTTGTCGGCGCTCCAAGCCGAAACAAATTTTGGGAACCGTTGGTCGAGATTACGAATTTAGGTTACTCGCTTCGCTCAGACAATGAGTAAATTATTTTATTAAGGAACAGAAAATATGGAAATATGGATAGCGCGGCATGCCGAACCCGATTATGAACACGACAGTATAACAGCAAAGGGCGAGGTTGAAGCGAAGCTTTTAGCCGAAAGGCTTGCAAAGCAAAAATTTGCGGCGGTATACTGCTCGCCGATGGGCAGAGCAAAGAAAACCGCATCATATACTCTTGAAAAAATAAAAATGAAGCCTACAATTTATGACTGGCTTCATGAGTTTCGCGGAACTGTTGTTCAAAACGGAGAAAGAACGCAGTGCTGGGACAGAATGCCCGATTACTGGTGCAATATTGACGAATATTATTCATACGAGAAATGGCTTGATGTTGCACTGATGAAAACAGGGGACGCCAAGGAAAGATATGCAGAGGTTTGCAGTGGCGTTGATGAGCTTCTTGAAGCGCACGGCTATAAGCACAACGGCAGAATCTTTGATGTTATCAAGCCGAATAACGATAAGATATTGATTTTCTGTCATTTCGGCGTTGAAAGCGCCATGCTTTCGCATATTTTCGGCATTTCTCCAATGCCGATTTGGCACAATTTCTGCGCGCTTCCGTCAACTCTCACAAGAATAGTAACAGAGGAAAGGGAAGAGGGAACAGCCTCGTTCCGCTGCCTTTATTTCGGCGATATAAGCCATCTCTATGCAAACGGTGAAGAGCCCTCCTTCGCCGCTCGCTTTTGCGAACTCTATACTGATGACACAAGGCACTAAACAAACTACGCCTCCCTTTAGACAAGGGAGCCTTTTATGATACAAGGCACTAAAAAAGATGCAAAGGATATCCTTTGCATCTTTTATTTTACATATTTTTTTAATCGGTTCGTAAGAACTGCCGCAAAGGCAATTTTTAATGCATCGGGCAGCAGGAACGGAAGCACGCACCAGCCGAGAATCGCTTTAAGGCTTGCAGGCTCGTTGTTTTTTGCATAAATGAAGGCAAACCAGGCAGTTCCGAATACATAGCAGATAAGAACCCCTGCAACCATTGCAAGCGCTGTTTTCCAAAGGATTGCGTTTGTTTTATCCGCAACGATTCCGACAATCAGCGCCGTGAAAACAAAGCCGATAATATATCCGCCCGTTGCGCCGAAAAGCACGCCGACACCGCCCTTGAAGCCTGAAAAAACAGGAACACCGATGGCGCCGAGGATAATATATATCAAAACCGAAAGCGTGCCTTTTTTTGTTCCGAAAATGCCCGAAACAACGCAAACACCGAGCGTTTGCAGAGTTATTGGCACGGCAAGCGGAATTGTTATCCACGAGCATATTGCAATCAGCGCAGCCGAAAGCCCGATATAAACCAAATCAACTGTTTTGAATTTTTGTTTTTTCTTTTCCATTTTTATATAATCGGGGTTTCCACCCGAAAGCAATCGTAGCAGTATGACACCTCATCCACCGCAAGCGGTCCCCCTTCCCCTCAAGGGGAAGGTGTGAGGTTTTATTTATTAGTATTAAATCTGACTGAGTGCCTGTTCAATATCCGCAATAATATCGTCTGCATCCTCAATACCGCAGGAGAAACGAATGAGGTCGGGGCTTACACCGCATTCCTCAAGCTGTTTATCTGTAAGCTGACGGTGGGTTGTTGAAGCAGGGTGCAGGCAGCAGGTTCTTGCGTCTGCAACATGGGTAACGATTGCTGCAAGCTTTAAGCTATCCATAAACTTCGTTGCAGCCTCGCGTCCGCCCTTGATACCGAAGGAAACAACGCCGCAGGTGCCCTTTGGCATATATTTCTGTGCAAGCTCGTATTGGTCGTCGCCCTCAAGCATTGCGCATTTAACCCAGGTGATTTTATCATTTGTTTTAAGATATTTTGCAACCTTGAGCGCATTCTCGCAGTGGCGGGGCATACGAAGGTGGAGCGTTTCAAGTCCTAAGTTAACAAGGAATGCGTTCTGAGGTGACTGAATTGAGCCTAAATCCCTCATAAGCTGAACGGTTGCCTTTGTTATGTATGCGCCCTTACCGAAGGCGTCAACATAAACTATGCCGTGATAGCTTTCATCGGGTGTTGTCATTCCCGGGAATTTATCGTTCTGAGTCCAGTCGAAATTACCCGAATCAACGATTGCACCGCCGATTGTTGAAGCGTGACCCTCGGCATATTTGGTTGTTGAGTGTGTAACAATATCTGCGCCGAATTCGAACGGACGGCAGTTAACGGGGGTTGCAAAGGTGTTGTCAATGATAAGCGGAATGCCGTTTTTATGCGCAACATTTGCAAATGCCTCAATATCCATAATGTCAAGGCTGGGGTTTGAAATGGTTTCACCGAAAACAGCCTTTGTGTTCGGCTTGATAGCTGCCTGGATTTCTTCCTCTGTTGCGTGAGGGGGAACGAAGGTGAAATCAATGCCGAGTTTTTTCATTGTAACATTGAAAAGATTAAATGTTCCGCCGTAGATTGCCGAGGATGAAACAATGTGGTCGCCTGCCTGCGCAATGTTAAAAATTGCATAGAAGTTTGCAGCCTGACCCGAGGATGTGAGCATTCCTGCAACGCCGCCTTCAAGTGCCGCAATCTTAGCTGCAGCGTAATCGCAGGTTGGATTCTGAAGGCGTGAATAGAAATATCCGCTGTCCTTCAAATCAAAGAGGTCGCCCATAGCCTGAGAGGATTCATACTTAAAGGTTGTGCTCTGCACAATCGGAATAACTCTCGGCTCGCCGTTTTTCGGCTGATATGCGCCCTGAACGCAAAGTGAATCAATTTTCATTTTTATGTCCTCCTGAAAAATCAGATAATTAATTGCTTAAAACAACCGTTGTAACCGAACGGGCAGGAATGCAAACAGCTTCATCGATGCTTCCTGTCTGCAGGTTTTTCAGGTTAAGTGTTTCGCTTGTAACATATGTGTTAAAGGTTGAATAGTTGCCGCCGTTAACACGGGTGTATTCAATAGTATCCGAATTGTTGATAAAGATTATTGCAACAGTTCCGTCGGGGTTGAGGAAGGCAAGCTGTTCAATGTAGTTATATTTATCGTCGCCTTCGTTTGAGATGTTGTTGTTATCATCGTGGAAGGTCCAGTGATAAACTCTGTTTGTGTGAAGATTCTGAGCGAAGTCAGAAGCAACATCAACCTGAATTCTTTTAGCGCCTACATCAACAAATTTTGAGAAGTTGCCCATGCACCAATAGCGCTTTGAGGTCTGAACATCGCTGTGGTCGTTTGCGTTGATTAAGATAAGGTTATCTGTGTAAACGCCTTTAGCGCAGGCTGTCCACCAGTCCCACTCAACTGCATTCAGGGTTGTTAAATCCTGATACATTATATCAGCCATTGCAATACCGTAGTCAATGGTCATTCCGTTTGTTGAGCCCTCATTCTGAATATGACCTAAAACGCCTGTGTTCGGGTCGTTGGTCATCTGGCAGTATTCAGAGCATTTAACCTTCTGTCCGAAATACTCGCCGTTCAGAGTTTCTGCAACAACTCTTCTGTCTTCCTCGCTGCACCAATAGGAATGGGTGTCAAGATAATTTGTGTATCCTCTTAAATTCCTGTTTTCATCGGCAAAGCCTTCACTTGTTTTCCTTCCCCATCTGTCGTAAGTATCCTCTTTGGAATTGAACAGATTATCAAGGAAATCATTGAACAGCCACTGATGATTAAGCTGAGCGCATTCCCAGACTGCAAGCTCAACCTTGCCGTTAAGCTTTGAGCTGTTCTGCATTGTCGGAACCATATAATTATTATAGAAATCGAGTGCTTCACTCCAGGTGTAGTGGCAGCCCTCCTGTCCGTGCGACTGGGTTCCGTCGCCGTTATACCACGCTCTCCAATCCCATTCGGGCTCGTTAATCGGGGAAACCTCGGTAATATTATAGCCCTCGTCGATGAAGTGCTCTGCACAGGTAACGGTGAAATCTGCGAAATCCTGATATCTTGAAGAATCAAGGTTTGAAGGACCGTCCGCATCCTGAGTGCTGTAGGTTTTTCCGTTCTTCGTCATAAAGTAGGGAGCTGAATTCGAGAAAAGAGTAATCTTAAGATTCGGGTTGAACTGAACAGCTAAATCAAGGCAGTTCATAGCACCGGTGTCGCTGTTCCAGTCGTATGTGCCGTCGCTCTTCATAAAGCAATAAGTTCTTGCGCCTCTGTTATAGAGCCCCGTATCGTTCTGGTCCTGCGAGCCTGCGCCGAGATTATATCTGTATATGTCAAGACCTATTCCGTTTTCCTCGGAATAAAGCATTTCCATAATCTCTGCAGCGTTTTCCCATTCGCCAACCTCCTGCGACCACCAGCAAGCCGAAGCGCCGAAGCCTTCAATTTCCTGATAGGTGCGCGACGTGTCGATAGTGGTTTCTTTATTCGTGGTGTCTACATTGCCGAGGGATTTTCTGATTATTGCGAAATCCTTTGCATTAATAACACCGTCGCCGTTTACATCAATTCTTGAATCGTAGTTGCTTTGATTATATTTGCTGCTTCCTGCAACTGTGCTTATTGCAGGATAGAATTCTCCGCCGAGCTCAGCCGATGACAGATAATAGTTTTCATCACCGCAAACAGTGCATCTATATGTCATATTTCCGTTATTTGTGCCGGTGCATTCATAGCGGTGGCCTAACTTTGCAACATAGTCTGATTTGTATTCGTTTTGCATACAGTATTTGCAGCCATAGCGGTCGTAGCCGTCCTTTGTGCAGGTTGGGGCAACTGTTGAGTTTTCAAATATATGATTGCCGTTCTTGCAGTAGCAATACCAGTTGTAGCGGTATTTATCCCTCATTTCGGTAACATAATCCTTAACGCCGATGTCAACACCGTCGGGTGTGAGCATACGAAGATAAAAATCACGGTCGGTTGTTCCGAAAGCGTTGTCGCCGATTTCAACCTTCTGGGTGTTGGAGAAGGTTATGTAGTTAAACTTTGTTCCCTTGAATGCGCCTTCCTCAATGTAGCGCAGGTTGCTCGGGAAATTGAGCCAGTAGGTCGTGTTCTTGCACATATAAAAGGCGTGCTGGCGGATGCGAAGCGGATTGCTTCCGTTTTTAAAGGTTATGTGGTCAAGGGCATAGCAGCGCTCGAAAGCCCAGTCCCATATTGAATCAAGCACGCTGTCGAAATCGATGTACTGAATTCCCGAGCAGTCGCCGAAGGAACGCCATCCGATTTCGTGTATATTCGTGAAATCAACTGTTTCAATAGTTGAGAAATCCTTGAAGGAATCCGAGGTTGTTGAGCAAATGCCGTCCGTCTGAGAGAAATCAACCCTTTTAACTGCACCAAAGAACATATCCCACGGGCGTTCACCCCAGGCATAATACTTCATATCACCCGAACCCGTGAACCAGAGACGCTGAGTTTCAATGGTGTAGTTCCAGGTGAGCTTCTGTGAAGAATTTGTGTTATCTGAGCAAATGCCGCTGCAGGCATTTGTTTCGCTGTCCCATCTTAAAATATTGTAGTTTGAAGAGTTTATTGATGTATTGTTGGTAATAATTGTTTTAAGGCTGCTGCCCGATAATGCGCTTGAGCCGAGAGAACGGATGCTGTCTCCGAGCTTGATAACAACAAGGGAAGAGCAGTCCTTAAACAGTGAAACGGGAAGTGTGTTAGCTGTTGAACTGATACCCGGAATATATGCCGTGCGAAGAGAGAGGCAACTGTCGAAAGCACCGTTCCAAACATATGTGCAGCCTTCGGGAAGAATTGCATTTTCAAGCGCCTCACAGTACTGAAAAGCATATGTTCCTATTGTGTCGATAGTTCCGAAATCAACCTCAACTATCTGTTTGCAGTTATAAAAGGCTGAGGAACCGATGTTAATAACACCCGGCTGAATAACAACCTTTTTTATAAGGTCTCTGTTTTCATACCACGGCGCTCTGCCGTTGTTGGTATTGTAGAAATTATCCATTCTGCCGCTGCCGCTTATAGTAAGCACACCGTCACTGTCTAAAACATATGTAACATTACTGCCGGATTGACCGCAGTTTCCGCTTTCAACGGTTGTTGCGGCGTATGAGAATGTTGCAAAATTCGCGGAGAAAGAAAGCATTATAACAATGCTTAATAGTATTGAAACTGTTCTTTTTAACGTTTTCATTGCTGTTCTCCTACTTATTTTTATCGTAAATAATTCTGAGTCCGTCGATTAACAGGTTTTCTTCATAATTAATAACGTGCTTACAGTTTTTTGCGATTGTTCTTCCGAGACCGCCCGTTACAATGACGCTTGCTTTTTCGCCGAGCTCGTCCTCAAATCTTTCTATAAATCCGTCGAGCATTGCGGCAGTTCCGATAACCGCGCCCGATTTAAGACTTTCGATTGAATTTGTTCCGATAACATTTTTCGGTGCGGATAAATCAATCTGGGGAAGAAGCGCAGTTCCCGACGAGAGCGCATTGAGCGAAGCTTTAACGCCGCCTGCAATCATTCCGCCGAGGAAGTTGCCGTTTTTATCAACAACAAAGCCCGTCGTTGCCGTTCCCAAATCAAATATGATTATGGGGCAGGGGTATTTTTCCTTTGCCGCAACTGCACCGACAACCAGATCAGCGCCGAGCTGAGAGGGGTCGTCAATTTTAATGCTGAGCCCTGTTTTTATTCCGGGGCCAACAATCATTGCGCTGACATTTGTAATAAGCTTAATTGCTCTTTTAAGTGTTGCATTAAGCGCAGGAACAACGCTTGAAATGATTGCACCCGAAATATTATCAATATTGTTGATTTTAAGGAAGGAATCTATTTTCATAGCATATTCAACTTCTGTTTCGAAAATGTTTGTTGAAAGCCTTCCCGTTGTTATTATTTCATCACCATCTAAAACACCAAGCACAACATTGGTGTTTCCAACATCTACGGCAAGTAACATAAAATTACCTCATTAGATATAATATTACTTATTAATAATAACATAAAATTACTAAACAGTAAAGATTAATTATTTTATTTGTATTAATTACTATTATATGATATAATAGCCCTTGATTAATCACATCATTCTGAAAGGCGGAGAATTATGAGCTTTAAAGCAGTGATTTTTGATTTTGACGGAACAATCTGCAATACGGGAGAGGGAATAATGAAGAGCGCAAAATATGCGCTTGATTCATTTAATCTGCCCTGCGGTGAGTGGGAGGAGCTTTCTTATTTTATAGGTCCTCCTCTGCTTGTAACCTTCCAGGAAAGATTCAACCAGGATGTTTCCCGGGCTATCGAGATTGTTAAGAAGTTCAGGGAAAGATATTCCGATAAGGGCATTCTTGAAAGCTGCCTTTACGACGGTATTTCAGATTTGATTAAATCACTGAAATCGGACGGCTTCAGGCTTGCGATTGCTTCATCAAAGCCCGAGGAATATATAATTCAGCTGCTTGAAAAATTCAGCGTTGCGCAGTATTTTGATATTGTGTGCGGCGTTTCGTTCACCGCTGACTGTGAGTCGAAGCAAAGCATTATTGCAAGAGCGCTTGAAGGTCTCGGCGTTTCAAATGATGAGGCAATTATTGTCGGCGATAAATCCTATGATATAGACGGCGCAAAGGCAAATTCACTTAAAAGCATCGGCGTTTTATGGGGCTTCGGAACTAAATTTGAGCTTATTGAATGCGGTGCTGATTTCATTGCAGAAAAGCCCGGCGATATTGAAGCCGTTGTGCTTGATTTATATGAGAGAACCGATAATGTTCAGGGTATTTTCAGCGGAAGAGTTCTTGTTATGCACGAGGACGATATAACTCTTTGCAACGGAATGCAGGCAAAAAGAGAATGCGTTGACCATCCAGGCGGCGTTGCGGTTATCGGCTTAACCGATGATGACGAGGTTTTGCTCGTGCGCCAGTTCAGATATCCTTATAAAGAGGTTATATACGAAATTCCTGCAGGCAAGCTTGAAAAGGGCGAGGACCCGTTTGAAGCAGGCAAGAGGGAATTCAAAGAGGAATGCGGCGCGGTTGCCGATGAATATTTCTCACTCGGCGAGCTTTATCCCTCACCCGGTTACACCAATGAAATAATAAGATTGTACGGCGCACGCAAGCTGAGCTTTGAAGAGCAGAATCTTGATGATGATGAATTTCTTCAGGTTCGCAGAATGAAGCTTGACGAGCTGATTGAAAGAATTATGAGCGGCGAAATCAAGGACGCTAAAACCGTTGCCGCAGCACTTAAATTAAGAGAACTGACGAGAAGTAAATAATAATGACATATCTTGATAACAGCGCAACCACTAAACCAGAAAAAGAGGTTGCGGATAAAATATATAAAATGCTCACCGTTAATTTTGGCAATCCCTCAAGCTTTCACAAGGCAGGGCTTGACGCTAACGACGAAATAACAAGGGCAAGAGAAATAATTGCAAAAACGCTTTCCTGCCAAAGTGAAGAGATATATTTCACCTCGGGCGGAACGGAAGCAAACAACCTTGCAATATTCGGCGCTGCCGAGGCAGGCAAGCGAAGGGGAAACAGAATAGTAACAACCGCAATCGAGCACGAAAGCGTTTTAAAGGCAGCGGATGAGCTTGAAAAGCGAGGCTTCGAGGTTATTCGATTAATGCCGGATTCAAAGGGAAGAATAAGCGAGGAGCAGATTTTTGATGCGGTTAACGATAAAACAATTCTTGTTACAATGATGTTTGTTAATAACGAGGTTGGCTCAATTCTTCCCGTATCCTCAATAAAAAAAGCGGTTAAAAGGGCAAATGCACCTGCGCTTATTCATATCGACTGCGTTCAGGCGTATTCAAAAACCGAAATCAAGCCCGAAAAGCTCGGCGCTGATTTAATCAGCATCAGCTCACACAAAATTCACGGCGCAAAGGGCGTGGGCGCGCTCTATGTTAAAAAGGGCGTCCGCATTCTTCCAATGATGTTCGGCGGTGAACAGGAAAAAAGGCTTCGCCCCGGAACTCAGGCAGCGCCCTTGATTGCAGGCTTCGGAAAGGCTGCCGAAATGATACCCGATTATAAGCAGCAGGCAGAGAAAATCAAAGAGCTTAACGCCTATGCAAAGCAGGAGCTTCTGAAAATTGACGGCGTTATTATCAACAGCCCCGAGGAAGGCAGTGATTACATAATTAATCTCTATGTTCCGACCTTTATGACAAGTCAGACGGTTGTTCAGCATTTATCGTCTCAGTACGGGGTTTATGTTAGCAACGGCTCGGCTTGTGCAAAGGGCAAAAAAAGCCATGTGCTAACGGCTATGAAAATCAGCGACAAAATTATTGATAAATCAATAAGAATAAGCTTTTCAAGAAATACAACAAAGGAGGATATAGACTCTCTGATTAACGCACTTCGCGAAACAGTCAGGGACTATCCTGTTTAAGCATAATGAGAGAAATAATACTTATAAAAAACGGTGAGCTTGTTTTAAAGGGGCTCAACCGAAACACATTTGAGGATATACTTATTAAGAATATGCGAAAAGCGCTTAAAGAGGTTGGCGAGTTCACATTCACAAAGAGCCAGTCAACAATTATGGTTCAGAGTGTTGAAGAGGATACCGACCTTGATGAGGCGGTTGATATTCTTAAAAAGGTTTTCGGAATTGCAGCGCTTTCGCGTGCAGCAGTTGCCGAAAAGGATATGGATAATATTATGGCAATCAGCAGGGAATACCTTGCCGATGAGATACTTGAAGCAAAAACCTTTAAGGTTGAAGCAAAGCGCAGCGATAAGAAGTTTCCGCTTAAATCGCCCGAAATATCAAGGGAACTCGGCGGCTTCCTGCTTTCAAAATTCAATCATTTAAAGGTTGATGTTCATAACCCCGATGTAACTGTAACAGTTGAAATCAGGGATAATTATGCGTTTATAAGAGGCAATAACATAAAGGGCGCAGGCGGTATGCCCGTTGGAACAAGCGGCAGGGCGGCTGTTCTTATCAGCGGCGGAATTGATTCACCCGTTGCGGCATATATGATGGCTAAAAGGGGCGTTGAGCTTGTTGCGGTTCATTTTGCGTCGCCCCCGTTTACAACAGAGCTTGCAGAGAAAAAGGTTATGGAGCTTCTTAAAAGAGTTGCAAAATACAGCGGCGCTATAACCACCTATGTCGTTCCTTTCACCGAAATTCAGCAGGAAATCAGAAAGAACTGCCCCGAGGAATATTTCACTATTATTATGAGAAGATATATGATGAAGATTAGTGAAATCCTTGCAGAGCATCAGAATTGCAGTGCGCTTATAACGGGCGAAAGTCTCGGTCAGGTTGCAAGCCAGACAATGTATGCCCTCGCATGCACCGATGCCGCAACCTCGCTTCCCGTTTTCCGTCCCTGCATCGGAATGGATAAGGATGAAATTATCAGAATTTCAAGAAAGATAGACACCTTTGAAACTTCAATCCTGCCATATGAGGATTGCTGCACAGTATTTACCCCCAAGCACCCGAAAACAAGGGCAAAGCTTGTTGATGTTGAGGCAGCCGAAAGCTCTATGAAGAGCGAAGAGCTTATTGAAAAGGCTGTGGAAAATGCAAGAAGAAGTGTTGTGAAATGAAAGAGGTAATTATAACGCTTATAAAAAGCATCAGAGAGAAATTCAAAGAAAAGCTGCCTAAGGTTAAAGAGGCTTTTAAGGCTTTTGCAAAAAAGCTCAAAGAGTTTTTCAAAAACCCGAAAGCTTCTGTTAAGGAATTTCTTAAGGATAATTCAAAAAGGCAAAGGCTGAAAATAGTCGGAATATTCGTTTTGATTATTGCGCTGATTGCCGTCAGCGGTCCTGTTTACCGATTCACCAAAACGGCATATCTGATTCCGTACACCCGTAAATACAATATAGAATTTCCTGAGGGTATTCTTAAAGATATGTGTGATGCCTACGGTAAGGACCAGAATGTTTGCGGCGCATTGACTGTTGAAGATCTTGATTACAGCGCAAATGTTTCAAACATTATCGAAAACGACTGCGCATTTCTTGAAAACGGCGGCGATGTTTATAAAGACCAGCATTTCAGAGCGCTCAGGTGTAATTTTGCCGAGGCGGATATTGAAAGCCTTTATTCAACAAGCAAGGGCTTTTTGAAAGCCTCGCAGAAGATAAACTTCACAACCCTTTTTGAAGAGGAAGTATATAAGGTTGTTGCGGCGTTTTATATCAACAATAATCCCGAGGACGACGGGGGATATATTTTCCCATATAATTTCTGCGGAAATATGAGCAAAAAGGATTTTGAAATGTATGAGGATATACTCTCGCACCGTGCGCTTTACGATACGGGATATGAGTATTCCTACGACGATTATTTCCTTACAATCAGCGTAACAAGCGATTTTATGGAGGATTTCAGGTTTGTTATTGTTTGCGTAAAGACTGATGAAAAGCACTTCGAAAAGTCCGAAAAAGCAAGCGATAACAAGAAAATCTTCTATCCGCAGGTATGGTTTGACGAAAATAAACAGGAAAATCCGTATAGATTTACAAGTAAATGGATTCCGAAAAATATATAAAATAACCAAATTTTGACAAAATGACGATTATTTCGTATTACAATAATTAAAATAAGTAAAAAAATAGACAAACGTTGTTAAGATTTCGCCGTCTTAACAGCGTTTTCTTTTGCGTGAAAACAGAGAAAATAGACTAATGTCTGTTAAAAAGTCAATAAAAATGCGCTAATTTTGTAGAAAGTCCACAGAAGTTACACGAATGTTACAAAATGCTTGTTGTTATTTGCCATAGATTACAGCTAATTCGATTTGATATAATCATCACCGTTGAGCGCGGAAGTGCTCATCGAAAACAAAGACATAAGCGAGTTCAATCGAAAACATTAAAGAGTTTCGAACTAACCTAAGGCGGAAAAAAGATTAAAATTGCCGTCAAGGAAAAGGAAAGGTATTTTATGGCTAAGAAGAAAACCCTGCTTATAATTCCGATAGTAATTATTTTCACAATAATTATTTCGGCATTAACTCCTCTGTGTGCTTGGGCGGAGGATGATGAGAACTATCAGCCGAGGCTGACAGCTCCTAATTCAAGCATTTCATACTACTCATCGGAGAAAAACAGATATTTTCAGACCGGAACTCCGATGCCCAACTGCGTTGCATATGCATACGGCAGAATTTATGAAATGAACGGCGAGGCTCCGCTGATTGATCACGGAAGCGCCGGAGATTGGTGGTTTATCAACAAATCAAACGGTTACTACGAATATGGCAGCCAGCCTAAGCTCGGCGCAGTTGCTTGCTGGAGCGGCCACGTTGCAATAGTCGAAAAAATCGGAGAAAACGGAAGCGTAACAATTTCCGAATCTCACTGGGGCGGAACATATTTCGATGTCAGAACATATGCAGATATGTCCTCTCACTACGGTCAGAGATTCTACGGTTATATTTATACTTATAACGGCGGTTTATCAAAGAATCTTGAAAACAGACTTCTGAGTGCGAAGAAAGAGACACATACACAGTATAAGCAGGAAACAATCAACTCACCCGAGCAGGAAAATGAGTTCAGCATTATTTCTCTTGATTCAAACAGAACTGTTACTTCAAAAAGAGATATGATAATCAGCAATTTAGTAGGTTAAAAGAGCTTGAGCATCAAGCTCTTTTCTCTTTTTGCCTGTATGTCAATAGGGGTCAGACCCCTATTGAAGTTGGAGTTTGGAGGGTGGAGAGTGGAGTTTCGGGTGCTGCGCACGGCAATTATATAATTCGTTTCGGCAATGCCTTAGCGTATACAGGGGTCAGACCCCTGTATACGTAGTTGCGCGTTATCGGGGCGCGATAATGCGCCAAAGGTTTAGTATACATTTCATTTAACGATTTGTAGGGCGCGACGCCCTCGACGCGCCGTTGCAACAATGCCTTAGCGTATACAGGGGTCTGACCCCTGTATACGTAGTTGCGCGTTGCGAGTTTCGAGTTGCGCGTTCTTGGGGCGCGATAATGCGCCGAAAGTTTGGTATTCAATCGTTTAACGATTTGTAGGGCGCTGCGCCCTACAATTATACCCTTGCGGTTCGTTTCGCTTGCATTAACTTTTTGCGAACATCAAACAATATCGCTTTTTATGAAATATAATATATAACTGCTTTTTAAATCATTGCATAATAGTTGATTGAGCTATAAAAAAGTGGTATAATAAATGTATAAAAAACAATGAAAAAGTGAGAAATTATGGCTGAAAAGAATTGGCAATATGAGCTTGAAGAATATATAAGGCAGGGCGAGCCGACCAAAGCTGAGCGCAGCTACGCTTGGAAAACTGCAATCGGTTTGCAGGACGTTGATGGGCTTCAAACCTCAGAATATCTGCTTGATACTGCTAAAGAGCATATAGAAGGAAATATCAGTATTTCTGAGGCTCAAAAGCGAATTGAGAATTATTACCGTCAGAGCGGCAAGCGCAGGCTAACAGAGGAAAACACCGAGGAAGCGGATATTGTTGCCACAAGAATTACTGAGCTTCTTGGCGAAAAAGCGTTTCAGTTTTCACCTGCAGAATTTAAAGAAATCCACAGGCGTTTATTTGCAGGCGTTTTCAACCACGCAGGAAAAATCAGGGATTATAATATCACAAAGACTGAATGGGTGCTCGGCGGCGACACCGTAATCTATGCATCTTATGAAAGCATTAACGCAACTCTTGACTATGATTTTAATACGGAAAAGGAATTTAGTTATTCGGGTTTATCTGTTGAAGATTCGGTTAAACATATTGCAAAATTTGCTTCGGATATCTGGCAAATTCACCCATTTGGCGAAGGCAACACAAGAGCGACTGCTGTGTTTATCATTAAGTATCTTAAAACCTTTGGTTTTGATGTAAGCAATGATATTTTTGCCGAAAACTCTTGGTATTTTAGAAATGCGCTTGTCAGAGCAAATTACAACAATTTGCAAAAGGGCATTACTGCAACAACTAAATATCTTGAATGCTTTTTCGGGAATCTTTTGCTTGGAAGAAATAACGAACTGAAAAACAGATTCTTGCACATTGACTTTGTAAGTGAAGTTCAAAGTGACAAAAAAGACAATTCAAAGTGCCAAAATGTCACTTTGGAAGAAGTCGCAATACTAAATGCTATTAAAAAGAACCCTAAAACCACACAGAAAGAGCTTGCCGAAATTGTTGGTAAATCAGACAGGACTATAAAAAGATATATGGATACTATGCAGGAAAAAGGATTAATCAGAAGAAAAAACGGCAAGCGCGACGGTGAATGGGAAATACTTCTTTAACTATTTGCAAAGCAAACAATATCACATCGCGCAAAGCCCTGAAATAATCGTGGCTCGTGGTTAGTTAAGTGAAGAGTGAAGAATGAAGAGTGAAGAGTTGTGGGACCTGCGGTCGGCAATTATATAATTTGTTTCGACGAACAATCGTAGGGCGCGACGCCCTCGACGCGCCGTTGCAACAATGCCTTAGCGTATACAGGGGTCAGACCCCTGTATACATAGTTGCGCGTTGCGAGTTTCGAGTTGCGCGTTCTTGGGGCGCGGATATGCGCCGAAGGTTTAGTGTTCATATCATTTAACGAATTTGTAGGGCGCGACGCCCTCGACGCGCCGTTGCAACAACGCCTTAGCGTATACAGGGG
>SVQE01000054.1 GCA_015065505.1 Oscillospiraceae bacterium | reverse complement strand
CAGAACTGAACAGGGCTTTCCTAACTAAATCATTATTAAACTTTTTTATTGTCCACTTTTACTTGACAACTTCACTTGTGTGTCTTCTTTTTTTAATATTTTGTTGCAGCGTATTCGTTGATGTATTTATAAAGCGATTTCATATCCTTCCATCTGTTATCATCGGATTTTGAGCCTAAAATGCAAACAACATAGGTTTTATTCTTATGAACATAAACTCCGCAGAAGCAATAGCCTGCGCCCGTTGTTGTTCCGGATTTACCGCCCTTATGCTTCGTTGAATAACCCTTTAACATATCGGTTGAATAAAGGGTTTCGCTTCTTCCCTTTTTGGATTTAATCTTATATTTATCCTTTGCAATAATTGTTCTGAAGGTTTTACTTTTGCTGTAAATATTGCTCATTAATAAAGCAGTATCATAAGCGCTTGAATAATGGTTATTTGCATCAAGACCGTGAGTATTCACATAATGCGTGTTTTGCATTCCGAGCCATTTGGCTTTAGCATTCATTTCTTTAACAAATTCCTTTGTGCTGCCCGAAACAGATTCGGCAACTGCAACCGAAGCTCCGTTTGAAGAAGGAAGGAGCATTGCATGAAGCAGCGCTTTATTTGTGTAGCTGTCCCCTTTCACCATTTTTGGATGTGAATAAGGTGTTTTTGCAGCTTTTTCAGATATTTTTGTGCTGCCATCAAGCTTATTACTTTCAATCAAAAGAGTTGCTGTCATAAGCTTTGTTAAGCTTGCCTGCTTCAGCTCTTTATGTACCTTCTTTTCGTATATATCCTTGTTATCATCAATGCAGTAGATGCACGCCGCTTTGCAGGATATATCCTTGCTTACAATATTCTTGCTTGTAAGGTTGCTAATCTTCTCAGCGCTTTTTGCAATGCTGCTCTGTTTAACATATATGCGCCATTTCCCCGAGGTTTTCTTTCGTTTGCTTTTAGGAAAAAGAATTGTAATCTCGGCTGTATTAGCATCGGCGCTGATATATGTTTTAACGGTTTTATACTTTTTATCCTTTGAAGAATATAACTGCAATAAAACCGTTCTTTTGCCGTTTGCAGGCGTTATTATTATTGTTTTCTTAAGCTCTTTATTGCTGAAAGCACTAATACTCTTGCTTACGCCTGAAATAACGGTTTCTGCTTTTTCTGCTGCATAGCAATTACTATAAGAGAAAAGAAACAGTAAGCAAAGTATTATTGCAGTTATTCGGTTAAATTTCTTTGAATGTTTACTCATTATTTGACTCTGTAAATATTACCCTCAAACGGATGAAGAATGTTTGTAACTCTGTCTTTTGTTGAGAGAATAAGCTGATAGCCCGTTGTGTCTGTTTTTCTTTCAGCATTGTGTTTGCTTAAGTTCAATTCAATGAAATACTTCTCATTATTATACACTCTGTAATAAGAATAAACAGGACTTGAGTTGTTTTCGTCAGCAATAAACTCTCCGTAAACAAGAGCTTTAGTGTTCTTTCTCAATGATATAGCCTTTTTATAGAAATTTAAAACGCTGTTTTCGTTACTAATTTCATCCTGTGCGTTATACCTTCTGTAATCAGAAGTAATTCTGAGCCAGGGTGTGCCCGTTGTGAAGCCTGCATTTTCACTGTCGCTCCACTGAAACGGCGTTCTTGCATTATCCCTTGTTCCGGTTTTAGCTCTTGCAAAGGCTTTTTCTTCGTTCTTTTTCTTATTGATAAGCTCGCCGTAAACGCCCCTTGCTTCAACATCGTTGATTTCATCAATGCTTTCAAAATCACCGTTACCCATGGAGATTTCCTGACCTTGATATATATAAGGTGTTCCTCTAAGCGTCATTTCAATTAAAGCGCAAATCTTTGAAATATCTTCTCTGTATGCGCCCGATTTTTCAACCTTGTTAGTTATTCTCGGATTATCGTGATTCTCAAAGAAAACAGCAGGCCAGCAGTGATTGGTGAAATTAGTCTGATATCTTTCAAATTCCTGCATAACCTTATATAAATCGAATTCATAATTATCGTAGTTATTATGTCCCTGATTCATAAGGAAATCGAAATTGAATACTGTGTCGAGCTCTTTTCTGAAATCTGCTGTCAGCATTTTATCCATTTCAATGCCTGCGCCGCCGCACTCTCCAACGGTGTAAACATCATAGTTTCCGAAGGTCTTTTCCCTCATTTCACGAAGATAATCGTGAAGCTTTGGTCCGTAGAAATAGTATTCAGCGCCCTTATATCCCGTTAAAACGCCTAAAAACGGGCTTGCATCGGGCAGTCCCTGAGTTTTACTGATAAAGTTGATAACATCCATTCTGAAGCCGTCAACGCCCTTTTCGAGCCACCAGTTCATCATTGCATAGACATCATTTCGCATCTTTTCATTTTCCCAGTTTAAATCCATCTGCTTTTTGCTGAAAAGATGCATTGCCCACTGGTCTATGCTCTCATAATAATTCCAGGCGGGACCTTTGAATAAACTCGTCCAGTTATTAGGCGGTGTTTTATCGCCGTTGGTTGCATCGCGCCAGATATAATAATCATGATAAGGGTTATCCTTTGATTTAAGCGCCTCTGTAAACCAATAGTGCTCATCACTTGTGTGATTAACAACAAGGTCAACAATCAGCTTCATATTGCGCTTATGTATTTCACTTAAAAGATTATTAAAATCCTCCATTGTTCCGAATTCATCCATAATTTTTTGATAATCCCTAATATCATAGCCGTTATCATCGTTTGGCGAATCATAAAACGGCGAGCACCATATAGCGGTAACGCCTAAATCCTTAAGATAATCAAGCTTTTGGCAGATTCCGTTTAAATCCCCTATCCCGTCGCCGTTGCTGTCGTAAAATGAGCGCGGATATATCTGATAAATTATTGCCTCTTTCCACCATTTTTCGGTCATTTCGCCTTCATCGGTTATAACCTCATCCTTTTCAAGATTAAGCATATCGCAAAGAAGATTCACGGTTTTTCTGTTAATTAAACCGCCGGTTAATGCAGTTATATTCCTGAATCTGAGATTGCCGAAAAAACCGCCTTCAAAGGAATTTGAGGGCAATTTCATTGCAAGAAGAAGCTTTTCAATCATATCCTTTGCCATAGGATTAACAGTTGCTTCTTTAAATTTAGTTTCCGGTGTAATTTTAAGCATAATAACACATCCTTTAGCTTATTATAACATAACATTAGATAATATTCAAATTGCAGATAAGAATATAATATAAATTAGTGATATAGTTAAAAAAGCTCTGTTATAAAACAGAGCTTTTTTCTTGGTGCCGGCGGCGGGGGTCGAACCCGCACCCTGTTGCCAGGACCGGATTTTGAGTCCGGCACGTCTGCCAATTCCATCACGCCGGCGAACTGTACTTATACAGTATATTTAATTTCAACATTAATGTCAAGTGAAAAATCCGAAGCCGTTAAGCCGGTAACCTAACACCTGTTCTTTATTCTCTCATATATTTCAACTATTTTAAATCTGACAACATATTTTCCCGATTCAATCATATTTCTTTCTTCTTCACTGAGTGTTTCATCAAAATCCGAGGTGCAGCCTGAAACACATACCGAGGGAAACATAACGCACCACCAGTTGTGCCCTTTCCCCTGCCCTATTTCAATTTTTAAGCTGTCGTAAATACCTGCAGGCAGAGTGAAACTATCGTATTCCCTCGTACTGAAAAACTCTTTTATAATATAAACATTTGAAGAATATGAATAACCGTTATTTTGAATAGTTTTGTCAACAATTATCTTTATTTTATCAAGATTATTCTTTGCGGAATTAACAGCATCTTCAACAGTGCTGCAATTATCAAAAATGTCACCTGTAAGCTTCAAAACTTCGTCCCTTACCTTAAGCTTAAGTTCCTGGTCGTTGTCGCTGTCGCTATTTGCAAGAATGTGCATTCTGAATACTTTTTCACTTATGTCTTCACTCATATTAATAATGGGTGTAATAAGCGCAGTAATTAAAACTACTGACAAAAAGATTGGAGTAAATACTAATATTTTCTTTTTCATAAATAAAACCTGCCTTATATTCTGTTAAACAGATTATTGGCAGGTTAATTTATATTTATTCAATTATATGCGTTATTTTGCAGCCCTTATTTATCGGCTTGCAAACAAACACTTCATTTGTTATTGCTTTTAACTCTTCTGCTGCATTCTCGGCAGAGGCTTCATCAAGAAATATTCCGTAAACTGTCGGACCAGATCCGCTCATACAAGCTCCCAGAGTGCCGTTAGCACGCATTATTTCCTTAATCTGAACTCTGCTTTCAACCTCGATAAACTGCTCGAAAACATTTTCAAGTCGGCTGCAGATTTCGTTTAAATCCCTGCTTTGTATAGCCTTGAGCATTTCGAGCTGATTGGGTGTGTGCGTTTTTCCGAATTCATCAAACTGCGAGTATGCTTTGCCTGTATTTACCGAAACATCGGGCTTTGCAAGAACAATAAAGCATTTTCTGAGGGGCTTCACCTTGCTTAAAACCTCGCCTATTCCCTGTGCAAGCAGTGTTCCGCCTTTAATACAAAACGGAACATCAGCGCCGATTTTAACGCCGATACCGCAAAGCTCATCATCAGTAAGCCCTGTTTCATAAAGCTTATTAAGTGCAACTAAAACAGCAGCGCCGTCAGCACTTCCGCCTGCAAGACCTGCAGCGTGAGGAATTCTTTTAATAATATCAATATGTATTCCCCTGCTTCTGATTCTATTTGCCTTAAAAAAAGCTGTTGCAGCCTTGTGGGCAATATTCTTTTCATCAAGCGGAATATCATCGATATTGCAGGTAATTTCAATATTTCTGCCCTTTATCTTTTCAACAGATACAGTGTCATAAACACCAACGCTCTGCATAATCATAAACAAATCATGATAATTATCAGTTCGCTTATAATTGATATCAAGCATCAGATTGATTTTTGCATATGAGTTAACCGTTACTTTTGAGTTCATCGAGAAATTCACCTATGGCTACAAGAGCCGCCTTTATATTCTTAATTGAATAGCAATATGAAACTCTTATAAAGCCCTCACCGCAGTCGCCGAAGGCATTTCCCGGAACAACTGCAACCTTTTTGGACCTTATGAGCCTTTCACAGAATTCTTCACTTGAAAGACCTGTTGATTTAATGCACGGGAAGCAATAAAATGCACCCTTGGGCTCAAAGCACTCAAGACCGAGCTTATTGAAGCCGTCAACAATAAATCTTCTTCTCATATCATATTCATTTCTCATTTTAACAATATCTCTGTCGCCGTTTTTAAGCGCATCGATAGCAGCCTGCTGTGAGGTTGTCGGCGCAGACATTATAGCAAACTGATGAAGCTTGGTCATCTGAGTTATAAGCGGTGCAGGCGCAAGCGCATAGCCGAGACGCCAGCCCGTCATTGAATAGGTTTTAGAAAAACCGTTTATAACAATCGTTCTTTCCTTCATTCCGTCAAGAGAAGCGATTGAGGTATGACCTTCTTCTGTGTATGTAAGCTCGCCGTATATTTCGTCTGATAAAACAAGAATATCGTTTTCAATAATAACGCTTGCTATTGCTTCAAGCTCTTTCCTGTTCATAATTCCGCCTGTTGGGTTATTGGGATAAGGAAGAATAAGCATTTTTGTTTTATCGGTTATAGCGCTTTTCAGTTCATCAGCGGTTAATTTGAATTCGTTTTCCTGCTTTGTTACAAGAGAAACGGCAACGCCGCCGCTAACCTCAACAATTGGCTTATAGCAAACAAATGAAGGCTCAACAATTAAAACCTCGTCGCCGTTTTCAACAACGCTTCTGATTGCCATATCAATTCCCTCAGAACCGCCGACGGTAACTAAGACTTCACTTTTTGCATCGTAATCAATATTAAATCTTCGCTTATAGTATTTTGTAATTTCTTCTCTGAGCTCAATCAAACCCGAATTAGAAGTATAGCGAGTTTTGCCCGATTCAAGATTTTCAATACCCTTTTGCCTTATGTGCCAGGGGGTTTTGAAATCGGGCTCACCAACGCCGAGGGAAATAACATCATCCATTTCCTCTGCAATAGCAAAGAACTTCCTTATTCCCGAGGGCTTGACACTTGTGAGCTTCTTATTCAAGAATCTGTCGTAGTCAATCAAAATGAAATAGTCCTCCTGTCGTCGGTCGTTGAATCAAAGAGGATAACATCCTGTTCCTTATATCTTTTAAGAATGAAATTGGTTTTTGTTGAAATAACATCTTCAAGAGTTGAAAGCCTCTTGGCAACAAACATTGCAACCTCCTGGAAGGTTTTGTTGTTAACAAGGCAGCATAAATCGTAACCGCCGCTCATAAGATAAACGCTTTCAACCTCGCTGAAATTTGAAATTTTCTGTGCTATTTCTTCAAAACCGTGGTCGTATTTAGGATGAACCTGAATTTCAATAAGCGCGGTAACAGTTTGATTTTCGGTTTTATCCTTATCTATAATAGCTCTGTAGCCCTTAATTATTCCGCTTTTTTCGAGATCTGCAATCTGATTTTTAACCTCTTCTTCACTGCAGCCGAGCATTGTTGCAATCTCGGAATCAGTAAGTCTCGGGTTCTTTTCAAGAATTGAAAGTAATTTTTCCATAAATATCTCCTATTCTATATCAAGTAAAACAGGTTCTCTGTTTTTGAATATTGTAAACTGTTTAAATCCGCATTCAAGAAGAATGTCGTAGCCCTTATCAATTCCGATACAAACCTTATCATAATAATGTGAATCGGAACCGACTGTTATATATTTACCGCCCATATCACGGTATCTTTTAATAAGCTCTTTATTCGGCAAGGTGTCGCCGAGTTCACCGAAAAGCCCTGAAACATTGATTTCAAGCGCTTTATCGTTCTTGATAATCGTTTCAAATATTGAATCAATTATATCATAGAACTTTGAAATATCAACCTTAATGCCGTCCCTGCCCGTTATGTATCTTAAAGGATAGGTTAAATGAGCGATTGAATCGGTTTTATTCCACTTCGCAAGCTCTAAAATATCTTCAAAATACATTGTGAGAAGCTTATCTACATCTTTATTCTTATAATCCATAAAGTAGAAATCTTCGGTATTTTCAAGATTATGAATTGCGCCGAGAATAAAATCATATTGAAATTTATCTATGATTTGAAGGCTTTTTTCTTTTTTGTATATACCCTGACCGAGCTCGAGACCTCTGAGCACATCAAGCTTGTTTTTAAAGGCTGTTTTTGCAAGGGTTGACTCAACGAACTGATTTGTTGAAAAAGCTCTGAAATCATAATCTTTTCCGTCAATATCGCAATGGTCGGTTATTGCAATTCCCTTTCCGCCGTTTGCACAGGCTCCCTCACACAGTAAAATGCACGAGTGATTGCCGTCAAAGGAATTATCGGAATGGGTGTGCATATCATAAATATTTAAATATTTCAACGTTAATTCTCCTTTGTTAGTAACAATATAACATATATGGATAAAAAATTAAATATATTTTCAAGATTTATTGAAAAATAATTATTATTTTGATATAATTTCTATATTAAATTAATGAGGTTTTTATTATGAGAGCAATAATTACAGTTGTTGGTAAAGATATGGTTGGCATTCTTGCAAAGGTTTCAAATCTTTGTGCCGACTGCAATGTTAATATTCTTGAAGTTACGCAGTCAATTCTTCAGGATATGTTTTGTATGATTATGCTTGCAGACACTTCTCAGAGCACTGTTGATTTCACTGATTTCAGCGATATGCTTGCAAAATACGGCGATGATAACGGGCTTGTTATTCACGCAATGCATGAAGATATATTTAATTCCATGCACAGAATATAACTGACCCTCGGGAGGAAAAGCATTGATTAATACATATGATATTCTTGAAACAATCAGGATGATTGAGGACGAATGCCTTGATATCAGAACGATTACAATGGGCATTTCACTTCTTGATTGCGGCGATGGCAGTATCGATATTTCCTGCAATAAGGTTTATGATAAAATCTGCAATAAGGCAGAAAAGCTTGTTGAAACGGGAATTAATATCGAAAAGGAATACGGAATTCCGATTATAAATAAAAGAGTCAGCGTTACTCCTATTTCCATTCTTACGGGAATCAGCGGCGGCGACCCTGTTAAATACGCATTAACCCTTGAAAAAGCAGCACAAACAATCGGCGTTAACTTCATCGGCGGCTACAGCGCACTTGTTCAGAAGGGCTTTGCAAGCGGAGATTTAGAGCTAATTAACTCAATTCCGCAGGCACTTGCACAAACCGAGCACATCTGCTCTTCCGTTAATATCGGCTCAACAAAAGCAGGTATTAATATGGATGCAGTTAAGCTTATGGGACAGAAAATTAAGGAAGCAGCCGAGCTTACAAAGGATAACGACTGTATTGCAGCAGGCAAGCTTGTTGTTTTCTGTAATGCACCCGAGGATAATCCGTTTATGGCAGGCGCATTTCACGGCGTATCCGAACCCGACTGCGTTATTAATGTTGGTGTTTCGGGTCCCGGTGTTGTAAGAGCTGCTGTTTCCAAATACCCCGATTATTCAATTAACGAAATAGCAGAGCTGATTAAAAAGACCGCATTTAAGGTTACAAGAATGGGTCAGCTTGTAGGAACGCTTGCAAGTGAAAGGCTCGGAGTTCCGTTCGGAATTGTTGACTTATCTCTTGCTCCGACTCCTGCAGTCGGCGATTCGGTTGCACATATTCTTGAAGAAATCGGTCTTGAAAAATGCGGCGGCGCAGGAACAACGGCATGCCTTGCCCTGCTTAACGACGCAGTTAAAAAAGGCGGAGTTATGGCTTCATCAAGCGTTGGCGGTCTTTCAGGTGCATTCATTCCCGTGAGCGAGGATGCAGGTATGATAGACGCGGCAAGATGCGGCGCACTCACCATTGAAAAGCTTGAGGCTATGACGGCAGTTTGCTCCGTTGGACTTGATATGATAGTTGTTCCGGGTGACACAACAGCGGAAGTTATCAGCGGAATTATTGCCGATGAAGCTGCAATCGGTATGGTAAACTCTAAAACAACAGCAGTAAGAATTATCCCGGCAATCGGTAAAAAGGTTGGGGACGAGCTTGAATTCGGCGGACTTCTCGGAAGCGGACCCGTAATGCCCGTTAACACCTTTTCACCAAACAAATTTATAAACAGAGGCGGCAGAATTCCTGCTCCGCTTCATTCATTGAAAAACTGAGGATATTGTGATGATTAAAGTAAACTGGAGTAAAATCAAAAAGTTTGAAAAGAAAAATTTTGCCTTTGCAACAATCGGCTCAGAAGTTCTGATTGCAATTATTCTTTTCATAATCGGTCTTGCAACCCATGTAAGCATTTTAAATTATATCAGCGTATTTTTTATAACCCTGCTTACAGCGCTTTATATTCATATCGAATCAAGAATGATTCAGATATATATGCTGCTTGCAGTAACAGATTTGTTTTCGCTGATATTTACTATTTTGCCGCGAACAAAGGAAGGCTCAATTTCGCTGTTTTTAGTAACCTGTGCACTTGTTTTAATCAGTATTATACTTGCACTGATTGTTAAAAGCTATATCAATGAAAAAACTAAATATAAGGAAACAGCATCATCAAACAGCGAATTTTTCAAAGATAAAAATGTTATGTTCTTTGTTCCCCACGAAGACGATGAAATCAATGTTTTCGGCGGAGTTATAGAGCAGTATGTTAAAAACGGCTCGGATGTTAAAATTGTTTTCCTTACTAACGGCGATTGCTACGGAATAGAGAATTTCAGAATTCTTGAAGCGCTTGATGTTGCAGGAGTTTATTCAATTCCAAAAGAAAACATAATATTCCTCGGTTACAGCGACACTCTTGCTAAAAACGGAGTTCATATTTATAACGCAGAGCCTGATGAGGTTTACACCTCAGTTAAGGGTTATTCCAAAACCTACGGCACAAAGCTTATGAAGCCTTTCAGAGAAGGACGAGACTTCACAAGAGCAAATATCGTTGAGGATATGAAGGATGTTATAAAGGAATTCAAGCCGGACGAGCTTTATTGCTGCGACTACGATTCCCACAGCGACCACAGAGCAATAAGCCTTTTCTTTGAGGAAGCACTTGATGAGCTCTATAAAGAAGACAGCACTTACCTTCCCGATGTATACAAAGGCTTTGCATATTCTACAGCGTGGAACGGCAAGCAGGATTACTACTCGCTTAACATCGTTTCAACAAGAAAAGTTACTAATTCTCCCTATATGGAAGAAAACAATATTTATGAATGGAACGAGAGAATGAGACTGCCCGTTGCAGACGAATTCCTTTCAAGAGTTATGCAGAATTCTTCATCATATAAAGCAATGATGATGCACTGCTCTCAAACAGCAAGCGACCACGCTAACGGCATTCTCAACGGTGATAAGGTTTTCTGGAAGCGCAGAACCGATAATTTATTAAGGGATGCTAAAATTTCCGCAACAAGCGGAGATCCTTCAACGCTTGCAACCTTTAAGCTTGCAAACAGCAACAACATTATGAAATCGGATACTCTCCCCTGCTCCGACTTATGGATTGCAGATGAGGATGATAAGAATAAGATTGTTTTGTTTGAGCTGCCTGAAAAGAAAACTATTCGCGAGATTGTTATATATGCAAATCCCGATAAAGAGAATAAGATTTTCAATGCTTCTGTAAGAATCGGAAATCACACCTTCAACACCGATATTATTGATAATTACTCTGTTTTTGAATTTGAAGGAATTGAAACGAATAAATTGGCAATCAGAATTGATGATTATATCGGCTCACCTTCTCTGCTTAAGGTTGAAGCGTTTGAAAACGCAAGCAGTGATGAAACAAAGATAATTAAGCTGATGAACAGAAGATTTGATTTCTGCTATGATTACTTAATCAAGAAAAGCGGAAGAGAAGAGCTGTTTGTTTACACTTATCCCGAAAACAAAGAGAATGAATACGATATTGCAACAGACGGCGATGTTACAGCTGAACACACAGATAACGGCATTCTTATTCACTGCAAAACAAACGGTTCGGGTAAACTAAGAGTTTCGCTTAAGGATAATGAAGAAATATTTGATGAAATCAATATTTCAAATCCTGATGATAAAGTGAGAAATCAGATTAAATTCAAGCAGATTCTTGAGCATATGATTTATAGCTTCCCGATGCAGAAGGATTACTATTTAGGCTTAATCAGAAGACTTTTCGTATATAAATAAAATAAAAAATCGGCTTTGGTTTAATTAACCTCAGCCGATTTTTTTATGCTTTTTTTATTAACTAAATATATTCCGATTGAAACAATAATAACCGAAACAATGTATTGATATTTCAGCTCCTCTTTAAGCAGAATTGACGAGAATATAACACCGAGCACGGGAATTAGCGCATTGAATATAGATATTTCGCTTATAGGATGATTTGCAATAAGTTCATTATATACCGCAAAGCAAATTGCGGAAATAAGAATTAAGATAATCAGAATTATAATTCCCTTTACAGAAATTAACCAACGCTTATTAAGCCCGATAATTAACGCACATATAATCATTAATGCGCCGCCGAAAGCCATGCTAATTCCTGTTGCGGGCATCATATTCATTTTATTAGAAACAATTCTTGTTAAAATTCCTCCGATTGCTGCAAACAACGCGTTGAAAAGAATCATTCCGTCGCCTTTAAGAGTTATATCGGCAAAAATATTGTCACCGTATCGAACGGTTGCAAATACAATACCCGAAAGCCCTAAAAAGCAGCCAACAGCTTTTAGCGCAGATACTTTTTCGTCTTTAAAAAGAATTGTTGCTAAAATAATTAGCAGAAAGCTTCCGAAGGAATCGATTATAGTTGAGCGTGCGCCCGAATTATATCCGAGACCGATATATGCAAACATATAGTGAAGCGAAGTATTAACAAGTCCGAAAAGCAAAAGCAGAGAAAAATCACTTTTCTTTTTTAATTCAAGCTTTCTTTTCCTGAAAATGCAGAAAAGAATAATTAACAAGCCTGCAACAAAGAATCTGATTCCTGCAAACAAAACCTTGCCGCCCAAATCGTTTCCTGCAATATTAAATTCGCTGTAACCGAGTTTTATTAAAGGATAAGCAAGAGACCAGCCAACAGCACAAAAAGCGGCTAAAAAAGGCTTATATCTGCTATCCCTGAAGATTTGATTCAAATATTTCACCTGTCTTTATAAAAGGTTAAATAATAAGAGAGCCGTAAACCGACTCTCTTAATTAATTTTATTAGCTGAACAGATAATTAGTTGACCTGAAGGTTATCGGAGTATAATTTCCATTCTCGTAAACATATACCGATGAAAGCTTAACAGCAACGGCATAAGTTTTTCCGCTTGCAGAGAAAACATAACAATCTGCGTTATTGATATTAACAATCTTTGATGTGTAGTTAATTGAACCTGAGGAAGGATCACTGCTGTAGCCAAGGTCTTTCCAGTCATCGTGAAGAACCTGCTTGAGAAGAGCTTTAGCCTCAGCAACCGAATAATCAGGTGTTGTTGTTATTTCGTGGGGATTTGAATATCTTTCGTATTCGCCAATCTCTGCAGCAGCAGTTGTTGTTTCATCCTCACCAGTATACATAGGTGCTGTATAATTAAACCACATAACAAGGAAGTAAATTAAATACCAAATTAAGAAAATAAGTAAAATCAAGGCAATAATCTTTTTTACCTTGCCCTTATTTGTGTTAGCAAAAGCTTCTTCCTGGGTGGGAACCGGAATAGGAACAAAAGGCTTGTTCTTTTTGTTTGCTTTCTTTTCTATCTTAGCATTTTCTTTATCAATCTTTTTAACTAACTTGGCGTAAGCTTTTTCTTGTTTGGCAGCCACTTTGGCAGCTTTTTTTTCTTTCTTAGCAAGTTTCTTTTCTTTACTCAAAGCAGTCCCCTCCTTATAAGTTCGAAGTAAGTATATCATTTTTATAAAAAAAATTCAATAATTATTTATAAGTAATTTAAGCAATTTTGTAAACATTTTGTAAATATAGCACAATGGGTAAAATTAAATATATAGTAGTTTTTATCTAATTTGGTATTGCATTTAGTGCATTTTAGTTTTAACATATAACTAAGAGGTGATGAAAATATGAAAGAAGTATTTGATACTGTTATGAAGTTTATTGCCGATAACGAGCGCCTTTTCAGAATTATCGGCGGTGTTATAATTTTCATTCTGTTTGTTGTTCTTAGGAATGTAATTTCCGCAGGAATACTCAAAATATTTGCAAAAATCATATATAGAAATAAGCTTGAAAAAAGAGAATCCTTTGTAAGCACCTTAAAAAAGCCGATATCACTTTTCTTTGCGGTTTTAGGTCTTTATATTGCATTCGAGCTTAACTTCAAATCAGAAGCCGTTTTAAAGGTTTTCAAGATAGTTATTATTATTCTGATTTGCTGGGCTGTTATTAATTACCTTTCGGCTAATATCGGCTCGTTTATGAAGATTACGGCTAACGATGAAACAAATATAACAGCTATTAAGTTTATAAGCAATATTCTTAAAATAATAGTTATTATCTTCGGCGTTGTTATGATTGTAAGCGAGCTTGGGTATAATATTAACGGTTTGCTTACTGGACTGGGTGTCGGCGGTCTTGCCGTTTCGCTTGCCGCGCAGGATGCGGTTTCAAACCTTATCAGCGGATTTGTTATTGTTTTTGAAAAGCCCTTTGTTGTTGGCGATATGGTTATAACCGATTCAATTCAGGGAACGGTTATTGATATAACAATGCGTTCAACAACTATAAGAACACTTGAAGACAGCGTTGTTACCCTCCCCAATTCCAAGGTGGCAAATTCATCAATAGTAAATCTCAGCAGAATAGAAAAAAGGCTTATTCAGTTTGATATAGGGCTTTTATATTCAACACCCAACGAGCTGCTTGAAAAATGCATTAGTGATATTAAAGATTACCTTGTTTTAAATGATGATATCATTAATGAAGGTATGCGAGTAACATTCACAAAGCTTGATGATTCAAGCCTTAATATAACAGTTTGGTGTTATTCAAACAAGCCTGTATTAAACGAGCATTTTGAAGTTTTTAATGATGTTAATTTCAATGTTAAAAAGATAATTGAAGAAAACGGCGCTTCATTCGCCTACCCTTCAACAAGCGTTTATATCGAAAAGAATTAATAAAAGACCGTTCCAAAAGGAACGGTCTTAATCTTTGGAGGCACCACCCAGATTTGAACTGGGGCATAAAGCTTTTGCAGAGCTCTGCCTTACCACTTGGCTATGGTGCCGTGTTTCAACGCTTAGTTATTATAACGAATATATAATAATTTGTCAATAATTTTTTAATATAAATTAATTATTATTTGGAATTGATCTGATATATTCTTTTGATTTTAGTAATGTATTATCGATTAGCTTGGGGTAATCGATGAGCGGATTACAAGGTTCTCCTCTCAACTATCGAAAGGTTCACCGGACCTTTATTTGCGGATTACGAGGCTCGCTCGGCTCGCTTCTGCGCTCGCCGACACGCACGCGGGCACCATAACAGTCCCCCGGACTGTTATTATTTGCTAAAGCAAATTGCCCTGTTCGAGCCTCATCCGATAGCCAAATGAAAAAACCACCCGTTGGGTGGCTTTCCATTTGGAGCGGATTACGAGGCTCGAACTCGCTACCTCCACCTTGGCAAGGTGGCGCTCTACCGGATGAGCTAAATCCGCA
>SVQE01000053.1 GCA_015065505.1 Oscillospiraceae bacterium | reverse complement strand
TTCCCAAAATTTGTTTCGGCTTGGAGCGCCGACAAATTTTGACCGTTCGGCAGTTCTTTTTGTTCGCTTCATCTGCCGCTGGCAGCGCTCGCAAACAAACCGTAACTCGTAATTTTATTTAATGCTTCCTACCGTTCTGGGATAAAGAATAACGTCACGGATGTTTGCCATACCTGTGCAGTACATAATAATTCTTTCAAAGCCGAGACCGAAGCCCGAATGGGGAACTGAGCCGTATTTTCTTAAATCAAGATAAGCCTCGTAGTCATCAAGACCCATACCCTTATCCTTCATTGCCTGAATAAGCTTATCGTAGTCAGCCTCTCTTTCGCTGCCGCCGATGATTTCGCCAACACCGGGAACAAGAAGGTCTGTAGCCGCAACAGTTTTGCCGTCGGGGTTCTGCTTCATATAGAAGGATTTAATTCCCTTAGGATAGTTGATTAAGAAAACGGGCTTCTTGTAAACAACCTCGGTGATATATCTTTCGTGCTCACTCTGAAGGTCGCAGCCCCATTCAACGGGGAATTCAAATTTAACATCTGCTTTCTTAAGAATTTCAATAGCGTCGGTGTAGTCAACAATAGCAAAATCGCTGTTTACAACCGAGAGAAGCTTTTCGGTTAAGCCCTTTTCAAATCTGCTTTCGAAGAATTTAAGCTCCTCGGGGCATTTTTCCATATAATCCTTAACAACATATTTAATCATTTCTTCTGCGATTTCGATTAAATCGGGAAGCTCGCAGAATGCAATTTCGGGCTCAATGTGCCAGAACTCTGCAACATGGCGCTGAGTGTTTGAGTTTTCAGCTCTGAAGGAAGGACCGAAGGTGTAAATCTTTCCGAGTCCCATTGCTGCGATTTCTCCCTCAAGCTGACCCGAAACCGAAAGGCTTGTTTTCTTGCCGAAGAAATCGTTTGCATAGTATTCCTCTTCGGTTTTGTAATCGGTGCTGTAGCCTATTGTTGTAACCTGGAACATCTCGCCTGCGCCTTCAGCGTCCGAACCTGTGATAAGAGGTGTGTTGATATAAACATAGCCTCTTTCCTGGAAGAAACGGTGAATAGCCGCAGCCATAACGGAACGAACGCGGAAAACAGCGTTGAAGGTGTTTGTGCGAACTCTGATATGGGGCATTTCACGCAGTGTTTCAAGCTTCTGAAATTTCTTCTGAAGCGGATAGTCGCCCGGGCATTTTCCGAGAACAACAATTTCACTTGCGTTGATTTCGTTTGTGTCGTTTCTGTCGTTTTTAACAACCGTTCCGATAACCTTGAGTGATGCACCGAGCTTTGTTGCCTCGTTATCAACATCGGTTAAAACGGCTTTATCAATAACTATCTGAACATGGTTTAATGAGCTGCCGTCGTTGAGCGCAAGAAATGCAACATTCTTGCTGTCTCTTGCGGTTCTCACCCATCCGCAGACGGTTACTTCCTTGCCTAAATAGTCATCCTTTTCAATAATGTCTTTAATGTCTGTGTGTTTCATAATAAAACCTCCTTAGATTTTTAATCTCAAACTTCCGAAAGGACGGCGACCATCCCTCCACCGCAAGCGGTCCCCCCTCCCTTTGACAAGGGAGGCAAAGAGGTTTAAGATTTATAAATAAAAAAACAGCCGAATCGTCCTTACTATAGGACGAGCGACTGTACCCGTGGTGCCACCTATATTGCTTCTCATAGCTTCGTCATTAAAGCTTGCCACAGTAACGCTTGGCTTGCGGCGCACCTACTTGTTTCCTTTCAGCTTGCAGCTCTTAAGTGTTCTTCATACAAAGGTTACTGCCCGGCTTCCACCAACCCGAACTCGCTTTAAGCACTTGTTTGTACTACTTTTCTTCGTCATCGCTTTTGTTGAAAACATTATATAACTGCTTTTTTTGTTTGTCAAGCCCTTTTATTGTTCGAGGTGCAACGCACCGAGTAACCAATAACTCGGAACTCGGAACTCGGCACCCGCAACTTGCAATTAAACATAAGAGTGCTCAACATTAACATCAAACTCTATCGGATAAAATTCCTTTTCAAGCGCCGCAGTTACTTCGGCTTTTATTTCATCCTTTTTATCGTCCTCTTCAAACGGAACGGTTAAATCAAAATATATATGCTCCCTTCCGTTTTCTTCTCTCAGTCTGAAATCGTGAAGGGAATATGCAGGGTTGAAGCTTTTGATAATCTGCTTTGATTTCTGGCGCATTGAAAAACGCCTGTCGTCCTCAACCTTAATCGGGTCGATGTGAATGCTGATAATTATTCCGAGCTCTTCAAAAATCTTTTTCTCGGCTCTGTCGATAATATCGTGAAGCACGAATATATCAACACTTGCATCAACCTCTGCATCCGCCGAAGCTATGGTTTTGCCCGCGCCGTAGGAATGAACAATTAAATCGTGAACGCCGAGAACTGCCTTATCTTCAAGAATTATGCTCTCGATTTTGTCGCAAACCTCCTTTGAGGGTGCTTCGCCGAGCAGGGGGGATATAACGGATTTAAGCATCTCAATTCCCGAAATAAGAATAAAGATTGCAACGCCAAGCCCTATAATCCCGTCCGCTCTCTGAAAGTGAAAATATTTAGATAAAAGAGCGCCGACAATAGTTGTAAATGTAACAATGCAGTCGTTCAGGCTATCCTGCATAAGTGCTTTCATATTAAGATTATCGGTGAGCTTGAAAAGTTTTGCGTTTAAGAGTGCCATCCAGAGTTTAACGCCGATTGCCGCCGCAAGCACAACGATGTACCAGACTGAAAACTTAATATCTGTCGGGTGAAGAATCTTATCAACCGAGCTTTTTCCGAGCTCGAAGCTCATTAAGAATATGAAGAAAGAAACAATGAGTGCGCTGATGTATTCAATTCTGCCGTGACCGAAGGGGTGCTCCTTATCAACGGGCTTGCCCGAGAGCTTTGTTCCGATAAGGCTAACTATGTTTGATGCACAGTCGGAAAGATTATTAAGTGCGTCTGCGGTAATTGAAAGCGAGGCGCTGAGCGTTCCGATTATAAACTTCAATGTGCACAGCAAAATATTGCAGACCATGCACGCATATCCGCCAAGACTTGAAAGCGCTGTTCTCTGAGCAGCGCCTTCTTTGTTTTTTTTTGCAAGATTGATTAATAGCTTTGTCAATCAAATCATCCTTTATAGCAGGTAGTAGGTAGCAGGTAGCAGGTAGAAAGTAGCTAAATGAATATAATTGCGGCGCAGCCCCGATAATTCCGAATTCCGTATTCCGTATTCCAAATTATATAAGCGAAGCAATTAAATATACTGCTCCCGAAGCAAGCCACGCAACGGCACATTGCATAACAACAACGCCGAGTGCCCATTTTCTTCCGAGCTCGCGTCTTACTGCAGAAATTGTTGCAACGCAGGGAGTATAGAGCAGGCAGAAAACAAGGAATGAAAGCGCCGATTTAACAGTGAAGAACGAGGTAAGAGCCTTTGTTCCGCCGATTAAAACCGAAATTGTTGAAACAACGCTTTCC
The DNA here is from genome assembly GCA_015065505.1 of Oscillospiraceae bacterium. Lineage (GTDB taxonomy): Bacteria > Bacillota > Clostridia > Oscillospirales > Acutalibacteraceae > Eubacterium_R. The sequence goes on along the minus strand of SVQE01000053.1, from coordinate 11,247 downwards.
TTTGCCATAAAGCCCGTTATCAGCGAGGTTGCAATTCTCCAGTCACCGAAGCCGAGCGGTGCGAATAACGGTGCTATGAAGCCTGCTATTGATGAGAGCATACTGTCTTTTGAGCTTTCAACCATCTCAAGATGGAAGTTAAAGGTCTGCAAGAACCAGATAACGATTGAAGCTATAAAAATAACAGTGAAAGCTCTTGTTAAGAAATCCTTTGATTTATCCCAGAGAAGTCGAATTGTGTTTTTGAAGCTCGGCATTCTGTAGTTCGGAAGCTCCATAACAAACGGAACAGCTTCACCCTTGAATTTAGTTGCCTTTGATACAAGAGCAATAATTATTCCCGTAACTATTCCCAAAAGGTAGAGCCCCGTCATAACAAGTGCGGCGTATTTCGGGAAGAATGCAGCCGAAAACAGTGCATAAATCGGCAGCTTTGCCGAACAGCTCATAAAGGGAATGAGTATAATTGTTGCTTTTCTGTCTCGTTCCGAGGGAAGAGTTCTTGCGCTCATAACGCCGGGAACAGAACAGCCGAAGCCGATTAAAAGCGGAACAATGCTTCGTCCCGAAAGACCGAGCCTTCTGAGCATTTTATCCATAACGAATGCAACGCGCGCCATATATCCCGTATCCTCTAAAAGAGAAAGGAAGAAGAACAGCGTAACGATTATCGGAAGGAAAACAATAACGCTTCCGACACCCGTTATAATTCCGTCGGTTATCAGCGAATGAACAACCTCGTTTGTGTGCCATGCGCTGAGCCCCGAGTCAACCGCCTGCGTAAGCAGTTCAACGCCCTGCTCAAGCAGCTCCTGAAGGTATTTGCCTATAACTCCGAAGGTAAGCCAGAATATAAGCGCCATAATTGCTATGAAAGAGGGGATTGCAGTGAATTTTCCCGTAAGGATTGTATCAATCTTTCTGCTGAGCTCGCGTTCCTTGCTTTCCTTCGGTTTAACAACGCATTTATTAACGAGCTTCATTATGAATGAGAAACGCATATCTGCAATCGCAGCCGCTCTGTCGAGCCCGCGCTCCTGCTCCATCTGAACTATGATGTGCTCAACAAACTGAGTTTCGTTTTCATCAAGATTAAGCGCTTCAAGAATGAATTTATCGCCCTCAGCAACCTTTGTTGCGGCAAAGCGCACGGGTATTCCAGCGGCTCTTGCGTGGTCCTCAATCAGATGCATAATTCCGTGCAGACAGCGGTGAACTGCGCCGCCGTAATCATTTTCATCGCAGAAATCGTATCTGCTGGGCTTTTCCTGATATTTTGCAATATGTACTGCGTGGTCGATAAGCTCTTTAACACCTTCATTTTTCGATGCTGAAATCGGAACAACGGGTATGCCGAGCATTTCTTCCATTTCATTTATACGAACCGAACCGCCGTTTGAGCGAACCTCGTCCATCATATTAAGAGCAAGCACCATCGGTGTTTCAAGCTCCATAAGCTGCATTGTTAAATAAAGGTTTCTTTCAATATTTGTTGCGTCTGCAATATTGATTATTCCGGTCGGCTTTTCATCAAGAATATATCTTCTTGAAACAATTTCCTCGCTTGTGTAAGGCGAGAGGGAATATATACCCGGAAGGTCAACAACCTCGGTGTTCGGCTGACCCTTTATCTGACCGCTTTTTCTGTCAACGGTAACGCCCGGAAAATTGCCGACATGCTGATTTGCGCCCGTAAGCTGATTAAAGAGTGTTGTTTTTCCGCAGTTTTGATTGCCTGCAAGCGCAAAGGATAAAACCTTGTCGTCGGGCAGGGGATTTTCGTGTGTGGGGTCGTGGTATTTACCGCCTTCACCAAGACCCGGGTGCTCTGTTTTAACAACGGGCGGCTTCGGTGCGCGCTTTGAAGCTTCCTTTTTCTCTTCCTTTTTTGCAGAAGGAATTATGGATATTTTCTCAGCGTCGTTAAGTCTGAGCGTCAGTTCATATCCGTGTATGCGGTATTCGGCAGGGTCGCCCATGGGCGCATACTTAATAAGCGTTATCTCGCATCCGGGAATAACGCCCATATCAAGAAAATGCTGTCTCAGCGAGCCTTCGCCGCCAACTGTCTGAATAATTCCTGTTTTTCCAATTTCAAGTTCGTTTAAATTCATTGCCTTTTTCCATCTGAACATAAATAATTTATATGCTTATTATAACAGCATTATCATTATTTGCAATAAAAAAACGGCGTCAAGCCGTTTTTTTATCCGTTAAGTATTGCAAAATTCTTTTTATTTGCTTTGTAGAGGTTTGTGAAAACCTGATAATTTCTGTCATAAACTGCCTTGTTTGCCTTGTTCGGCTTATATGTAACCTTGGCAGGAATGAGCTTTTTAACATCCTTAATTTCGGGGATAACGCCCAGACCAACTGCAATACAAGCCGCAGCGCCAACAGCGCCGATATTCTGAGGTGAATCAACAACCTCAACATCCCTTTGAAGAATATCTGCAAGAATCTGACAGGTTGCAGAGCCGAGAGCACCGCCGCCGCAGAAGCGTACGGCGTTTGAGATATGGACCTCTTTCTTCAAGTCCTGCCTTTCAAGCATCCATCTCATATGGAAGGCAATTCCTTCAACAACTGCGCGGATAAGCTCGGTTTTTCCTGTTTCAAGCTTGATGTTGAAAAACATTCCTGCAGCGTTCGGGTCCTCAAACGGACAGCGGTTTCCGTGAAGCCACGGTGTGAAAACAACGCCGCCTGCGCCGGGCTCTGCCGCATCAACAACCTCTTCGAGAAAATCATAGAGGTTTACGGCAATATGCTCATAGTCTGAATCTCCCGTCGGGTGTTGCTGAAGATATACGCCGATTTCATCAAGCGCAAGGTGGTCTTTAACCCAGCTTACGCATTTATTCGAGGTTTCAAGCTCGCCGAAGTAGTTATATGCCTTCGGGTCTGCTCCGACGATTGCAGCCATAAGCGCGCCTGTGTCTACAACCTGCTTATCAACAACAGTGCAAACCCAGCCCGAGGTTCCCGAATAAACATGCGTGTCGCCAACCTCAACAGCGCCCGTACCGACGCCGATAAGTGATGCGTCGCCGCCGCCGCCGAATACTGCTGTTCCGGGTGAAAGTCCAAGCTCGGCAGCAGCCTTTTCGGTAATTTCACCAACCTTGTCGGTGCATTTCATAATCTTCGGAAGGTGATCAATATTAACGCCGAACATTTTGCAAAGAGGCTTGCACCAGCCCTCATGACCTTTTCTTGTGTCATAAATAAGAGTTGAGAAAGCGGAATCGGTTGTCATAACAAATTCGCCGCTTGCGCGAAGAATGAGATATTCCTTGACATCAAGCCATTTATAAACTCTTTTGAAGTTTTCGGGTTCGTGAGCTTCAACCCACTTGTATTTCCAAACGGGGTCCTTAACCGAAAGGGGAGCGGCACCTGTGTATCTCAGGCATTTAAGAAGCTTTGTAACTTCTCCGCCTGCAATCTGTAAGCCGTGTGCAATTCCGTTTTTTAGCTCCTCGGTTGCACGCTGGTCCATATATGTCATGGGCTTTCTTATGCAGTTACCCTCCTTGTCAACAAGAACAAGTCCCTGCATTGCAGAGCAGAAGCTGATACCTTCAATCTGCTCTTTCTTAATGTTGGGTGCTTTTTCAAAAACAACCTTGGTTGTTTCGCACATTGCTTCCCACCATTCGTCGGCATCCTGCTCGGCACCGCCTTTGACGCCAGTTTCATCCTCAACCGTAAGGCTGTAGCCGTGGGTTGCGGAAGCAATAATCTTTATTTCCTTATCTATCTCAATAAGACAGGTTTTTATTCCTGTTGTTCCCGTGTCGTAGGTTATAACATATCTGCTCATTCGTACATCTCCTCGAAAATAATGCATGACTTTGTTTGTAAACTAAACAAAAGCCCGAGTGTATACAGATATATTAGCATTTCTCTGAGTGATTTGCAAGAACATTAACTAAATTTTAATAACTAATCGATTGACAAATTGTTAAAAAGTGATATACTTAAAGATGTAATATAGTGAACGACTGCGCTCATTGAAAAACAGAGGCGCATCACTTGCACAAATTATTTTCCATTATTTAAGGAGGTAAGAAAATGGATACAAGATTCGCAATTTCCGAGTATCCTGATGCATCAACCATTACAGCTCAGCTTGATGCACTCATCAAAAAACCTATTTATTCAATCAACAGAGCAGCTCTTAAGGAATATGTTGAAGAGTATTTCGACAAGAAGTGCGCTAAGTCAAAGGAAATGATTTCCGAGGCTAAAAATGTTATTCCCGGCGGTGTTCAGCATAACCTCGCATTCAACTATCCCTTCCCGATTGTTATGACAAAGGCTAAGGGCAACAGACTTTATGATATCGACGGAAACGAATATTTCGACTTCCTTCAGGCAGGCGGTCCGACAATTATCGGTTCTAACGATGATGTTGTTAAAGAAAAGGTTAAGGAGCTTCTTGATGACTGCGGTCCTTCAACAGGTCTTTTCCATCCTTATGAATACAAGCTTGCAAAGAAAATCAGCGAGTGCGTTCCTTCAGTAGAAATGTTCCGTATGCTCGGTTCAGGTACTGAGGCTTGTATGTGCGCTGTTCGTGTTGCTCGTCTTGCAACAGGTCATAAGAACATCATCAAGATGGGCGGAGCTTACCACGGCTGGTCAGATCAGCTTGCTTGGGGTATGCGTGTTCCCGGAACTCTTAACCTTCAGTCACACGGTGTTCCGATGTTCGTATTCAAGCACACTCAGGAATTCTTCCCGAACGACCTTAAATCACTTGAATTAAAGCTTAAGCTCAACAAATTCCGCGGCGGAACAGCAGCAGTATTTATTGAGCCCATCGGTCCCGAATCTGCAACCCGTCCTGTTGATAAGGATTTCCCGAAGGGTGTTCAGGCACTTTGCCGTAAGTATGGCGCTCTTCTTGTTTGCGATGAGGTTGTAACAGGCTTCAGAATCGGTTTATCAGGTGCTCAGGGTTACTTCGGCATTGATCCCGATATCACAATCTTCGGTAAGATTATCGCAGGCGGATATCCCGGTGCAGGCGGAATCGGCGGACACAGAGAGGTTATGAAGTATCTTGGCGCAGGTCTTGATAAGGCTGAGGGCAAGAAGATTCATAAGGCAATGTGCGGCGGAACAATGGCTGCTACTCCGATTTCCTGCGTTGCAGGTTACACAGTTATCTGTGAAATCGAAAAGAGAAATGCTTGCCAAGTAGCAGGAAAGATGGCTGACAGACTTGTTAAGGGTCTTAACGAAAGCATCAAGAAGTATGACCTTCCGTTCGTTTGCTATAACATCGGTTCGGTTTGCCACCTTCACACTGTTGCAACAATGCACTTCAGAATTAACTGGAAGAAGCCGTGGACAATTCCGTCAGTTCTTAACGAAACAGGCGTTCGTCAGACAGAAATGCAGTATATGGGCGCAGCTTATATGGCTGAAGGACTTGTTACTCTTGCAGGTTCAAGACTCTATACTTCAAGCGCTTATACCGAAGAGGATATTGATGAATGTATCGCTCGTTTCGACAAAGTTCTTGCTAAGTGCGAGAAAATTGATTTTTAATTAGTTTATCGTTGTAAGGGAGCGAGAAATCTCGCTCCTTTATCAAACTATATAAGGAGATAAAATTTATGGCTTATGAAATTCAGGAGGCTAAGGAATTAGTCGTTAAAGCCGGCAAAGAGCTCATTGAAAAAGGTCTTATTGCCAGAACATGGGGAAATGTTTCGGCAAGAATCAGCGAAACCCAGTTTGTTATTACTCCTTCAGGCAGAGCATATGAAGATTTAACACCCGATGAAATCGTTGTTGTTAATATTGAAGACTGCACCTATGAGGGAGATATTAAGCCTTCATCGGAAAAGGGCGTTCATGCTGCTGCATACCGCCATCACCCCACAGTTGATTTCGTTATTCACACTCATCAGAAGGCTGCAACAATTGTTTCCATCACAGGAATGACAATTACTAATGTATATGATGAATTCAGAGATGTTCTGGGCGACACCGTTCCGTGTGCTGCATATGCTATGTCAACAACAGATTCTCTTCGCAAGAAGGTTGAGATGAGCATTATGACAAATCCCAGAGCTCGCGCTATTATGATGATGCACCACGGCACAATCTGCATGGGCGATGACTACGACCATGCGTTTGCGCTTGCAGAAAGCCTTGAAAAGTGCTGCGAAAAGGTTATTAAGGATAACTACATTCGTCATTCATGGGCAAAAACCTATTCAGACGATAATAAAAGAGCTTTCTTCCTTAAGAAGAACGGCGCTGAGTTTATGCCCGATGAAATCTGCGATCTCGGTTCATCAATCAGAAACGGCAAAACCTTCACATTAACAGTTGGCGGTGAAACCGTTGATGTTGATGTTGAAACAGGCGTTGGTATAAACGGAATTGCACCCAAGGTTGAAAAGATTCACAGAGCTATCTATAACACCGAGGATTGCACAATTATCAAGCATCTTAAATCACCCGATATCGTTGCTGTTTCATGCACGGGCGAGGATATGATTCCGATGATTGATGATTTTGCTCAGATAGTTGGCGTTGATGTTAAGAACTGCCCGTGGATTGACGGCGACACCGATGAGTGCGCTAAGGAAATCGGCAAGGCTATTGATAACAGAAATGCTGTTCTTATTCAGGGCAACGGCGCTCTTGTAACAGGTAACACAGAGGGCGATATGGAAGCACTTGATATTATTATGAACAAGGGCTGCGAGGCTGTTATTGATGTTGATATCTTTAACCGTGCTCACTATGTTCCGAAGCTTGAATGCTTCCTTATGAGAACCGTTTATCTTGCTAAGTATTCTAAGAAGATAGACGAGAAATAAAAATAACATTTAAGCGTCGGATTTTCCGACGCTTATTTTTATTAACGGGACAACTGGGGACTGTCCCCAGTTGTCCCGTTTAAAGCGATAAAGTGTTGATGAAATATTTCTTGCAACACTTTGCAGAAAATCTTATACTTAATATATGAAAGCGCTTTTAAATCGGTGGTGATAGTATGGATGAAATAAGCTTGATTATAAAAGCTAAAACAGGGGATAAGGACGCTTTTTGTTCCCTCTATTCATTATATAAAGACAGGCTTTATCGCTATGCCTTTTATAAGCTTATGAATGAAGAGGATGCAAAGGATGCTGTTTCAGACTGCGTTATGGCTGCATTTGTTCAGATAGGGCAGCTGAAAAAGCCGCAGGCATTTTCCTCGTGGATATTCAGAATTCTTTATTGCACCTGTTCTGCAATCACCAAAAAACAGATAGAAACCCGAAAAACCGAAGATATCGACGAGCTTGAAAACACATTGGTTAAAAGCTTTGATTCGGTTAATGAAAAAACCGAATTGCAGCAGGCGCTCGCCATACTTAAGGAAAACGAAAGAGAAATTGTTCTGCTTTCGGTTCTCGGAGGCTTTACGAGCGGTGAAATCGCAAAAATTATGGATATGACCTCGGGTTCGGTTCGTTCAAATCTGTCGAGAAGTTTAAAAAAGATGAAGAATTTTCTGGAGAGTGATTCATATGAAAAATAATGATTTTGATTTTATTGCTTCAAAATTTGAAGAGGAAAATATAAAAGCGCCCGAAGCTCTCAGCGAAGAAAGGATTAAAGAAAAGCTTGAAAACGGCGTGAGCGCCGATAAAATTGTTAAGCTTAAATCAAATAAAAAAAGAATTGTGCTGCCCCTTGTAAGCGTTGCAGCGGCGATTGCCTTAATCGTTGTTTCGGTTTCGGCAGTAAGTCATTACGGTGAAAAAGAGCTTAAGTCGACCGATAACAAGAAAAACAATACCGAAATAACGCAGTCAAACGACGATATTATTTATTTTGCAAGCTACGACGAAATAAACACGCTGATGGAAGAAAAAAACGCTCTTATCGAAGAGGGCGAATCTCCGACAATGCGCTACGGCTTTTTCGCCAAGAATTATTCCGCCGAAAAGGGTATGACAATGGAAGCAGCTGACGGTGCAAGCGCTTCATCAAGCTCCTCCTATTCCGAAACCTATAAGCAGGTTGAAACAGTTGACGAGGCGGATATCGTTAAAACCGACGGCGAATATATCTATTATATATGCGACTATAAGCCGGTAATAAGAATATACGAGGCAGAAAACGGCAAAACCAAAATGCTTTCAAATATTGAGCTTGAAAAGGATACGCTTCCGAGAGAGATGTATATCAAGGATAACAGGCTAGTTGTTGTTTCAGGCGTTGACAGCTATGATTACAAAAAGGGAAGCAGCTCCAAAACGGTTGTTTATACCTATAATATTGAGGATAAAAGCAAGCCGAAAAAGGAGTATGAATACTCACAAAGCGGATATTACACCTCCTCAAGAATGATAGGCGAATGCGTTTACGTGATTTCCAATCATACAAATAACTATTATGTTAAAAACGATTTTATCCCTTGTGCAACTGCAAAGGACGGAAAGTTCTCACAAATACCTGTTGAGGATATCTGTGCAATCAAGGACAGTGAGGATAGCAGCTACACCGTTATAGGCGCAATGGATATCAAAAACGGCAATGAGGCAAAGAAAGCAAAGGCTGTAATCGGCTCGGGAAGCGATGTTTACTGCAATGAAAACAACCTCTTTGTTGCAGGGCGCAGCTATGAATATAAAAACGACAGCTATAAAACCAAAAGCACCGTTATTAAATGCTCCCTTGATAAAACCGATATGAAGCTTGTTGCAACGGGTAAGGTTGAGGGCATTATCAATAATCAGTTTTCAATGGATGAGAAAAACGGTTATTTTAGAATTGCTGCTACAACTCAGACAAAGGACGGCAAGGATATTAATGTTCTCTATGTTCTTGATGAAGAATTAAAAGAAGTCGGAAAGGTTGACTCCTTTGCAAAAAACGAGCATATAGAAGCTGTTAGATATATAGGCGATATGGCGTATGTTATCACCTATGAGCAAACAGACCCGCTGTTCATCATTGATTTGAGCAATCCGAAAAAGCCTAAAATTCTCGGCGAGGTTAAAATCAGTGGCTTTTCAACGCTGCTTCACCCGATTGATGAAAACACCCTGCTCGGAATAGGCTATTCAACAGAGGAAAATGAATTCGGCGAGGCAACTGACGGACTTAAGCTTGCGCTCTTTGATATCAGCAATCCCTCTAAGCCAAAGGTTATCGGCGAAAAGGAGCTTTCGGGAATTGACTCCCAGGCACAGTATAACCATAAGGCGCTTATGCAAAACAGGGAGAAGGGCTATTTTGCTGTGCCGATTTCCTACTATGATGAGGATGCTGATGAATTCGGTGAGGGCGCGCTTGTGTTCAGCGTTAAAAACGGTGAAATAAAGATAAATAAAAAACACCTCTCCGATAAAATAGAAGAAGCATCAAGATGTGTTTATATAGACGATTATATCTATATCGTAGATACATTTAATGCAGAAATTGATTCATTTGCTATGTAATACCAATAAAAAAGGATTAAGGCGGCGCCTTAATCCTTTTTTTGTTTAATTTACTTTTCCGTTTTTGATTAATCCGAGGAAAATATCCGCAATTTCGGGGTCGAACTGCTTGCCCTTATTTGATTCAATTTCACGGATAATTTCTTCTTTTGAAAGATGCTTTCTGTAAACGCGGTTTGTGTTCATCGCGTCGTATGAATCCGCAACGCAAATCATTCTTGCAATCAGCGGAATATCCTCTCCTGCTTTGCCTTCGGGATAGCCCTTGCCGTCGTAGCGTTCGTGGTGGTAAAGTGCGCCCTCGCCAACATTCGGAAGGCTCTTGAAGCTGCTTAAAATCTCGCCGCCGCGTACGGTGTGGGATTTAATAATTTCATATTCCTCGTCGGTTAATCTTCCGGGCTTGCCGAGTATTCCGTCGGGCACACCGATTTTTCCGCAATCGTGCAGCAGGGCAATATAGTATATTCGCTCAAGCTCCTCGCCCTCATATCCCATTGCCTCGGCAATGCGTTTTGTGTATATTGCAACCCTCTTTGAGTGACCGTTGGTATATGGGTCCTTGGCATCAATGAATCCCGTAAATGTTTCAATGGATTCGTTGATGATTTCGTTATCGCGCATATGGCGCTCGTTATACTTTTTAACCTGAATTGAGGTGATAATGAAAATAATCAAAGCAATAAGCCAGATAAGCAGGCAGCCGCAGGAAATCCAGAACAGTGGCTCGCTGCTGATAAGGCGGTGGAAGCTGTAATCAATAACAATGCTTGCTTTATTGAAGTCAACTTCCATCGGAACATACAAGATAAAACCGGGAACTGTGCATTCACGGGGCTCTATTGGTATTTCAAGCGCGTTTGTGCTTGTGCTGGGCGTGTAAATAAGATAATCGCCCTTCTTCATTTTTATAAGCGATTCGCCGTCAACAACATAGGTTTCAAGCTCATAGTCGTCGGCTTTGAATTCGCGCAAATCAGGAATATCGGCAACCTGCTCGCCGCCTTTGTTTTTCTGATGAATTTCAAGCGAGCCGTTCCACGCGGAGGATAAATAAACTTCCTGTTCAAAAATGAGCTTAAAGGTCAAATCTTTAACCTCATCCTTGGTGTTGTTGGCAACGGTTATATCATAGGTAAACGCCTGATAGTTGTTTTCGGTTATACCCTCGTTGTTAAAATCAAAAATCTTTCCCCAAGTGCTGCTTCGCGGAACAGCCGAAACCGTAATTCCGCTTTTTTTCTCAGGCTCTGAAAAAAGAGCGGTGCTTTCAACTGTCTTGCTGTGTACCTTTTGGTTATATAAATTGGTTTTAATTAAAACCGTTGAAAACAGTGCAATCACAGCAAGCAGCGTTGCACAAAAGGAAATAATTGCTTTTTTATTGCTTTTTTTGTTCATTGCTTTGCCTTTCGGTAGTTTTTAGTTAATTTATTTTAACACATTACGGGTATTTGTTCAAGATAGGTTTTGTTTAGTTAAAAGTGAAGAATGAAGAGTGAAAAGTTTCGGGTGCTGAGCACGGCAATTATAATTATATATGCGTTTCGGCGAACTTTGTAGGGTGCGGTTAGTTGAGTGAAGAGTGAAGAATGAAGAGTGAAGGGACCTGCGGTCGCTATTTTAAAATTCGTTTCGGCGAACAATCGTAGGGCGCGACGCCCTCGACGCGCCGTTGCAATAACGCATTTGTTACAATAGCGGATGAATGAAACGAACTCTTCTCTGCGGTGCGTCCGGGGGTCGCACCCTACAACTTGATTAATTGTCCGAGCGCAGCGAG
>SVQE01000052.1 GCA_015065505.1 Oscillospiraceae bacterium | reverse complement strand
ACTGCACTTTGTTTATTGATTTTCACGGAGTTTACAAAAGAGGGGCAAAATGGCTGTTTTCAGCCAAATTGCCCTTTTATATTTTTTTGGTTTAATGATGTATCGGCAAAGCCGAAATGATGTATTCTCGCTATGCTCGAAAATGATGTTGTTCACTTCGTTCACAATGATGTGATGTTTGCAATAAAAAATATGCCGTTAGGCACACATCATAAGCGCAGCGTCATCATTGCGTAAGCAACATCATTTGCCGTAGGCAAACATCATTGTACCAAGAAAAAATCCACGTTGTATCACAACAGGGATTTTATCTTGGCTAAGGTATAATAGTTTGATACAAAATAGGGGTTGTCATATATCTAAAATTTTATAAATGTGTTAAAATATTGAAAAAATCGCTGTAAAATGATATAATGGAAAAAACTTGAAAAATGAGGTTGAATTATGAAAAACAACATTAAAAGAATGATTTCAGTGGTTATGTGCATATTTATTGTGCTTGTTTCATTGCCGATTACGGCTTTTGCCAAAGGGAGCAAATCGGGCGCTGAATCCGCTGCGATTAATTGGGAAGCTATAGCTTCTTCTGATTTCACAAAGATTTCCAATGCTGTTACGAACGGAAGTCTTGGCGAGGCACCGACATATAATAATCTCGGAAATGCAATGACTTGGTCAACAGAGGTCTGGACTGAAAACGGAGATGCTCAGAAGTCCGAAGACGGCGCTATTTACATCCCCGACGGATATATGTATCTTTCGGGATATTCGGGCGGTTCTGTTCCGATTACCGGCTGTTCTAAGTGGAAGATTGATTTCGGCTTTAGATTCAAAACAACCAACAGCGGCGACGATAGGTACTATAACAGCGATGATTATTGCTTTATGAAAACCTATGTGTATACGGATAATTTAACCAATCCGAATAGTTCGGGTACAAAAAACAATGCGAATTGCCATTTTGCTCAGAATGCAAACGGCGTTTGCTATTCCTGGGAGGATGATGGTCATAATGGCGGCACTAAATCTCAGGCAACATCAATAACAACGGGTAACGGCAGCCTGTCAGCGGGTGAAAACTATCATTATATTGCAGAATATACGGGCGCATATTTCAGTGCATATATCACTGATGAGAGCGGAAATATTATTCAGGATATTGTTCACTCAAATGATACATACTTTCTTTCAAGGCTGGGCAATTCCTCCTGGGCAACAATCAACAGTATGTCTATCGGCGATGATGATAATGCATATTATTTTAAAGGTCTTGAATACAGAAATATAACCTTCTATTCGGGAGAATCAGCAAACACTTTGGAGTGGAGCCCTATTGCTTCTTCTGATTTTACAACGCTTTCAAACGCAGTGACAAACGGCAGTCTCGGTGAGGTTGCGACATACAACAATCTGGGCAGCGCTATGACATGGCAAACTGGCGTATATACCGGCAACGGCAATGCTTCTCTTTCTTCTGACGGAGCTCTTTATATACCCGACGGATATCTTTATCTTTCGGGCTATTCGGGCGGCTCGGTGCCGATAACGGGCTCTTCAAAATGGAAGCTTGATTTCGGATTCCGTTTTAAAAATGCTAACAGCGGCGATGACAAATACTATAACGACGATGAGCATTCATTTATTAAAATGTATGTCTACACGGACAATCTCGCAAATCCTGCTTATAACAAAGCCGAATACTGCTATTTTGAGCAGAACGCAAACGGCGTTTGCTATTCATGGACTGAAGATGAGCCGAATGCGGGCACAAAGTCGCAGGCAACCTCTTTAACTGCAAACAACGGAAATCTTTCTGTCGGCGTTAACTATCACTATATTGCGGAATTTACGGGCAGCAAATTTAAAGCGTATGTAACCGATGATTACGGCAATATTGTTCAGAATATTGTTGAAACGAGTGAATCATCCTTTATTTCACGCCTGAATAACATCAAATCAAACACAATTGCCTCCTTCAAAATAGGCGATGATGATAATCAATACTTTTTCAAAGGTCTTGAATACAGAAATATAACATTTTATTCAGGTGCCGTAGAAGAGCCTATCAGTTTTGATATGAGACACCGTGATGCTCTTTATAAGGGCTCAACGGGATTCCTTTACGGAGAGGCTGAAATCAATGTTCCCTCAATTGATTTGCTTACGGGACTTCAGCCCGACACAATGGTTCAGAAGGCATACGGCGGAAAACAGCATCCGACGGGCGACGCAATCCGAACAAGCTCTGCGCTTCTTGAATCGGGCGTTAAGGATATGCAGATTTATCTTCAAGATTACTATCTTGAATGGCCCTATGACGCGCCTTCAAAGGATGATACAATTGACCTTGATTCATATCAGGAAACCGTTGAAAGCATCCTTTATAAAATGATTTGCGATGAGGCAAATTCAGGCGATGCGGGCGCTTTTCAGGGCAGCGACGGTAAATACTATGTTCTGAACAGCACTGCTGAACAATACAGCTATGTTCTTTTCAACGAGCCCGATCAGATATGGTATGGCTGGAATTTGGAAGGTCTTGAAGTTGCATGGAAAAAGATATATGATGCAGTCCACGCAATAGATCCGAATGCACGCTGTGCAGGACCTAACTTTGCAGGCTATAACAAGGAAAGCTATGATGCGTTTCTTTCCTATTGCTATGATAATAATTGCCTGCCCGAGCTTATAACATGGCACGAACTCGGCGATATTTCAATAGTTGATTTCAATAAGCATTATGACGAAATCAAGGCAATGCAGAAAAAATACTACACCTCTGCATATGCTTTAAAGGCGGGCAGAAGCTATCAGCCGGAATTGCTCGTAAACGAATATGCAAGGCATTATGATATCGGCGCACCTGGTGGACTTGTTAAGTGGCTGTCAATGTTTGAAGATAAGGATATGAGCGGCTGTATGGCATATTGGGCAATGGCAAATACGCTTAATGAAATGGCAGCCGATCAGAATTCTCCCACATCAACCTGGTGGGTATACCATTGGTATGCTCAGATGACGGGCAAGCAGTGTCCTTTGGTTTCTCCGAAATTTGATGACACCCGTTTCTACGGATTAACCTCATATGATGAGAATATAAACACAGCATATGTTTTGTTCGGAGGAAAAGAGGAGAAGAACACAAAAGAAACGGTTTGTCTTAATAACATGGATTCAACCGCTTTGATGAATAATAACGGTGCGGTTAATGTTAAGCTTTATGCAGTAAGCTTTTCAGGCCAGCTCGGTGCAAACTATAAGCCCGAGGTTGTTTTCGAAGGCGCTCTCAAAACAGAGAACAACACATTAACAATTGAAGTTAATAACACAGATGAAATGCAGGCATATTTTGCAGTTGTAACAAAGCCTGAAACTGGAGTAACTGCAACCGCTTCACCGAGCCTTGAATATCCTGTTCAGAGCTACGAAGCAGAGGATGCGCTGCTTATCGGCGGTGCAACTGCATATTCAAAAACAGGCTGGTCAACCTTTGCAACCAGCGGAAGAAAAGATGTTGGCAGTATTAATAACAATGGCGACGGTGTAAGATTTACAATCAATGTTCCGAAAAACGGAAAGTATAAAGCATCGCTTTTCTATTCGATTCAGGCTCCTTATGTTAATCCCGAAACCCTTGAACCTGATGCAAACGGTCAAAACAGAGGAATAGGAAAAGCCCTTCCGTATGGCGTTAACCTTGACGGAACAGACCTTGACAACATTGTTCTTGAATCAACAGTTGTCTGGGCGTATAAAAACCACTGCGATATAGAGCTTGAATTAACTGCGGGCGAGCATACACTGACCTTCACACATATTAACGGCAACGATGGCGACAAGGGGAATCTTCAGCTTGTTGCCGCAATGGATAAGCTTGATATCGAAAAGCTTGGCGATGATGAAAACAATTTTGAAATATGTCTTAATGAGATGAAGAGCTTTAAGGAGGGCAACGCATACAGAGTAACTGCCGTTGCTCCTGCAGAGGGCTATTATGAAATAACGGCAGACGGTGAATTCTCCCTCAAAAAGCAGGTTGTTGATTACGCTTCAGCCGCTGAATCCTTCTCAAAGTGCAGTGTTTATGACACGGAAGTTGATGATATTGTTTTTCTTGCAAAGGGCGCAAACACGATTCTTGTCAGCGGAAATGCAGCAAAGCTTAATTTCACCTATCTTAGTGAAGAAACCGAGAATAGATCAACAGTAATTAACAGCTCGGATATAACTCTCACAGGAAAAAATCCGATTCTCAAAGAAAATTCATATGCAAAAAGCGGATATGTTATCAGCGAGCTCGGTATAGGTCAGAATCCCGAAGCGGGTGATAAGGGCGAGGATAATTATTTAACATTTTCTTACAGTGCACCAAGCGAGGGAATGTATAATTTTTCCATTCGCTATTCAAATGATGAACCTGCTCCTATTATGGAAAGGGCGGACGGTTCAACATATATTCATCCGTATAATATTGACCTTGTTGAACGTTATGCACAGATAAGCGTTAATGGCGCTGAGCCCGAAACTGTTTATTTCAAAAACACTCTGAGCTGGGACACTTTCAGAACGGTTAATGTTCAGCTCCCGTTGCAGCAGGGTGAAAATGAGATTAAAATATATAATGATAATTCATATCAGTTTTCTAATCTTGTTAATTCAACAGCTCCAGAAATAGATTTGGTAACTGTTTCAAAGCTTAGCTTAAGCAGTGAACCTAACAACGGCTATAACCTTACAATTCAAGATTCTCTGAAAGTAAACTTCTTTATTGATATGCCATACTATGGCGCCGAGGGCGGTCATATTGAGTATAGCTACCTTGAAACTACTGATGATAAAAGCGCTGTGAGGAAAACCTACACTGTTCAGGACAGTGAGATGGCGGTTCAGGAAAACGGAACAAGAAAGCTTATTTTAAAGGCGGCTCCCGCTCAGATAGCGGAGAAGTATTTCATAACAATTTATGATGAGGACGGCAATGAAAAAGAGGATATTACTGCTTCGATTGAAGATTATTGCAGAGTTATTCTTTCAACTGAGGCTTATTCCGATTGGCAGGAGTTTGCTCAGGCGCTTTTGAACTACGGTGCACTTGCTGATGAATATTTCGGTTATGCTGCGTTATCAAAAGCGGTAACAGGTGAGGATTATGAAATCAGCCATTCCGATAACTATAAAGCGGAGGTTGATGTAAGCGAATTCAGAAACAAGGCAAAGGCTTCTTTCAAAGAGGGTGTTGACGCTTCGGGCGCAGATATTGCCGTAACCGGAGTTTCCTATGTTGCTCTTCTTGACCCCGAACTTCGCTTCTATGTAAACCAGACAAATGATGTTTGGTGCTATTATACCGACCTTGAAATTGACGAAGGTTTAACTGCCGAGTGGATTAAAACTGAAAAAGGAAACTGTGTTCGTGTAACGGGTCTTAAAGCAAGCGATTTTGCAAAAAATTTCACTTTGAAAATCGGAACAGCAGAAATAACCTATAACGGCTATGCATATCTCTATACTGTTCTGAGAGATGAAAGCACAGCGCAGGAAAGCCTGAAAAACCTTGCAAAAGGCGTTTACAGATACGCTTCGGCTTGTGAAGCAAAATTTTCCTGAAAACAAGCATAAAAAAGCGCAATCCCGAAAGGGGTTGCGCTTTTTTGCTTTCTTGGTGCAGGAGATGGTTCGTTTGCGACCGCTCCCTCGTCAAAACATCCTGCGTGACCCAATATATTGCTCTTAGTTATTTAATTTGAGCAACATATAATAATCACTGCGGATGTTTTTCCTCTCCGATGCGGTACAAGTATCCGCATCGGTAAACAAATCAAAATGCAAAACATTTTGATTTGAGAGGAGAAAGGTATGGAGCGATTATTAGCATATCGTTAAACACGATATGCTCCAATCGCGGATTATCTTTGGACGAAGAACTGCCGAACGGTCAAAATTTTGGAGTACCGTTTACGGTGCGAACAAAATTTTGGAAACCGTTGGTCGTCGACTTTCTTCGGGGCTTATCGAAAGGTCCACCGGACCTTTCTCCCAATCGCAGCACATACTGCGCCGCTCTTGGAGTTCGTTTCAAGTCCCATCTATAAAGAGAAAAGCCCGACCACCTGAAGGTGATTGAGCTTTTCTGGCAAAGTTATAACGAAATAATACGAAACAGGTGGTTGCATTTTTTGAGAGGGGGTTGCAGATTGCTATAGGGTGGTTGCTCTTTTTTTGAAAGGGGTTTCATATATTAAATAAATACTTGAAACCGTGGCGTAATTGTGGTATAATAATGACAACAAAGGAGTTGATGATATGCCACAGATTATTCCGATAAGAGATTTAAAGAATACAAGTGAAATCTCTGCAATGTGCCATATGCATAATGAGCCAATTTTTGTAACAAAAAACGGTTACGGCGATATGGTTGTTATGAGTATGGAAACATATGAAAAGAGTATGTTTGTTGCAGATGTTGAAAAAAAGCTTGCCGAGGCAGAGGAGGCAATAATTAAAGGAGAAGTAAGCGACGCCAAAGAGGCACTTGCTGATTTAAGGAAGCGATATGAGCTATAAACTTATTGTTACCAACCCTGCCAAAAACGATTTAAGCGAAATCGCAAATTATATTGCTTATGATTTAGCCGCTCCGCAGGCAGCATTGAACTTCATTGACGAGGTTTCAAACTGCTATGATAACATTTCGTTAAATCCAAAAATGTATCCGCTTTGCGATAACGAAAGGCTGAAAAACAAAGAATACAGAAAAGCAATAATTAATAATTATCTGATGTTCTATCGCATTGATGAAAACAACAAAGCTATTTATATCATGCGTTTCATTTATGGTGGGAGAAACTATATTGAAATAATCTGAATAGTTTAATGTTTAGCGCTGATTTTACGAATAGCGCACCAAGAAAACAATGGGGACATTCCTCTGCCGAAACAGTTCTTATTAGAATTGCGTTCGGAGGTGTGTCCCCTTGTTTTCTATTATATGGCTTTTGGTTTCGATTATTATTGACAAATTGAAAGGAAAATGATATATACTAATTATCAATATGTAAGGAGAAAAAATTGTGAAATCAGTTAAAATATTTTGGCTTTTTTTAGTGATTGGTATTGCCGCAGTTGTTTCAATAGTCTTTATTGTTTCGAAAAACACTTCGAATAATGACAATCAGGTAAGTGTTTCTGAGACTCGTAATGAAAACGATATTTCAACTACAAAGGAAGAAACAAGCGCAGATAAAAGCATCGGTATAAACAAATACACTTATAATCTGGGAGAAGTAACTGTAAATCTTTCTGTTAATGTCGATAATTATTTGTTTGAAGAAAATGGCAATCATTATTTTAAGATTGTTGATATGTATAAAGATTATGGATATATACCCGAAGAAAACAGTCATGTATATGCAAGATGCAGATATGAAAAAGAAGACACCACTATTATTGTACAGAGTGTCAGATATTTTAGTATGGTAAAACAAAACGACATACAAAAAAGAGCTGTAAACATAGAGGTGTGGAATGGAATTGAACCGGGAAATGCTACCAAATTAGGGGATGTCGGTCAAAATTACGCCTTTGGTGCTAATTTTGATGCTGATACATCAAGCACAGTTTTTTATGAATTGTATGTTAATAGTCCTAAGTATGATGTAATGACATATGAAATGGTAGTTATGTTAGCGTATACGCTTGAACACGCCAAAGAGGATTTAACAGATTTTTCATACAGCAAAGATTTTGCAGTGTACGAAGAAGTACACAATGATTATAAAGAAATTGAATTACCTTCTTTAAGTTAACAATGCTAAGGTGTACGGCGAATTAATGTGGGTTCGCCAGTTCATCTTGATTCTTGAGTGATATAAAGAGACCCTGGTTATGGTTGGTGAGATGCAGCAGGCTATATCATCAACTATGAGCGGAGTGCAGCAGGAACTGTTTGAAAAATACCTGACGTCATCAAATGAACTATCATCAGTGATTATTGAAGATGCATTTAAAGCTGGCTTTGGTATAGCAGTGAAGATTATGATGGAGGTGCTGGAATAGCAGTTTATACATCATCAAAAATCGTAGCTAAAAGCATACTCCGTGAAAATCTTTAATACTCCGAGAAAATTGACTGTACTCCGAGAAAACTGACCAAACCCGTGAAAACAGACTGTACTCCGTGAAAACTCAAAAGGCATATAAATGAAAAATAAGAACCTCACCCATTTACAAAATCAGAGATTTTGAATGTGTGCCGAGAACCTTGTTTCTCGCAGGCTCGAAATAAGGCAAATCGGTAGTAATTTACCAATTTGCCTTATATCTTTTTTTGCCCTATAAATGCAAAAAAGCCCTTAAATAAAGGCTTTTTCGCTGTATCACCTGAGTGATAGTAGGGTGGTGCAGGAGATGGGACTTTCTTCTCAACTATCGAACAGTCCACCGGACTGTTCTCCCGATTTCGTGCGACCTACGGTCTGCGAAATCGGAGTTCGTTTCAAGTCCCATCAGTAAGAAAAAAGTCCAACCACCTAAAGGTGATTGAACTTTTTTGGTGCAGGAGATGGGACTTGAACCCACACAGCATTGCTGCCACTAGAACCTGATGGTTACAGAACCTTGGTGAAAGGTGAAAAACCGCGGCATCAAGCCATTTTCTGTACTTCTCTTATGCTGATATTACCATAGAAAAAACGAAAGTCAATATAAATTCATTTAATAACCCTTATTAAAAAACTTGATAAAAACAATAAAAAAGGGTCTCAATTTTTCTCTGGACTTTGGCGGTTGGTTGTGATAGTTGTTGTGTTGAAAGGAGGGTCTGATATGACCAGAATTATATATTGATTATAACTATGACTTTATGATATAATTACGAAGATAAATAAGTTTATAATAAATAAAAAATATAGCCAAATTCAGGAGAACGGTTATGAGATATGAACTTGGGAATATGGACAGATATTCCATTGCGGCTAACGGTACGGTAATGGAAAACACATCTATCGTTAAAGCAATACTTGATGAAACTGTGGATGCAGACAGATTAATGCAAGCAGTAAAAACCGCGCTTGAGTATCATCCGCTGTTCAAATGTAAAATGTCATATGATAAACAGTATTATCTTGAGGATAACGATAATGCCGAAATAATACTTTTTAATACCGATACGGACAACAGACCTAAGGAATACGGCAAAAACACTAACGGCTATTTGTTCCAGATTTGTTATTTTGAAAACACTGTATCTCTTGAGTGGTGTCACGCAGTCACTGACGGAAGAGGCTCAATACGGTTTTTTTCAACTATATTGGATTCATATTTCGGAGTACCGCTTCCCGAAGTTCCGAAGGAATTTCCGTTAAACCTCGGCTTTGAAAGCATTTATGATAAATCGGTTAAGCCCATAGGTCAGATTAAGCAGCCCGCAGGCTTTAAGGCAAAGGATATGAAGGTAATTGACAACGGGTACAAATGCACAAGCCACGTTTTAAAAGTAGAAACTGCCGAAGTATTGAGGGTTGCAAAAAAAATTGACGCAACTCCCGCTGCAATTCTTGTTCCTTTGTTTTGCAGAGCTATACGCGAACATCTTCCCAAAAATGCAAAAAATCGCAATGTTTCCTGCGGAATAGTTGTGGATTGCAGAGGACCTATGCAAATGGACACGATGCATAACTTTATCGGCAATAAGGTAATAACCTATCAGGATAAATTTGACGCATACGATTTACCTATGCTCAGCACGGTTTACAGAACGATACTTGATTTATATGTTCAACCCGAAAACATTATTTGGGATTGCACAAATATGAAGAGTTCAACTGATTTTTTATACACTCTCCGCCCGCTTTGGTTGCAAAAGTCGCTTATGAAGGTTGTTGCAAAAAGCATAAAGCGAACGATGAATAACATCGGTTTTACCTATCTCGGCAGAGTGCCTTTCTCCGAAGATGTTATAAGCCATCTGACTGATTTTACCTTCCGTTCCTGGCCCGATATCGGCGACTGCGTTATTGCAGCAGCCGACCTTAGCGGAACGCTTATTTTAGACGTGTGTGAAAACTATGCCGACAAAGATGTTGTAGAATCTTTCATTAGAATCTGTAAAGATGCGGGAATAAATTTTGAAGAAACTAAAACAACTGTTTTTGAACAGGCAAATTTAAGATTGTAATCTTTGTTCTTTCGTTTTAATATGTTATAATGAAAAAGATAAATCGGGATTTGTCTGTTTGTTACTCTATATGTTTTAATAATATGCAAATGTGCCGTCAGGCACACTTCATAAAGAGCTGCTTGAGAGATGCCTGACTGCATCAAATGAGTTATCATCAGTTCTTACAGAAGACGCATTCCGAACCGGCTTCTCCCTTGCGATGAAAATAATGATTGAAATAAAATGAAAGCCGCCCTGCCACAACGCTGCAGGGCGGTAATTTTATTGATTCATTTCATAGGTTTTTCCTTCAAAATATCTATGAAGCACTTTTTGTGACGCTTATGCAAAAGTGTCAAATTAAAAAAGTGAGTGTTTGCAAGGATTTCGGGACTTCGGTTAAGGCAAAATCGTTTGTAGACGATAGAAATCTTCAAAACAACCGTTACCCCATCCGAGAAAAACTGAACGGATGAATGAGTTTTAATACAATTTGTATAATGATTCTGTGAATATGCAAATGCAGCTCTCCTGCTATAAAAATATATATACAAACAAGACATACTTGTCCTTCTCGGCAGCATCCCCCCTCAAACACTATATGAATTAACGAATAATAATACAAATAGTAATCAAAAAACAGCTGCAGAAAGGGGGCGCATTTCGACATTGCTTGATTATTGTTAATGCCGCAGTTTCAGGGGCTCTATAACGACGTTTAGGTGTTTTTAAACTACTATTGGACACGGTGTATAAAAGTGTGTTATAATATAGGCATTAGAGATTCGAACCCAGTAAGCCTTAAATTGCATATTTCACGCCCCTTTTTCCGCTTTTTGTCTTACCATACGACAGTATGCTTGCACCAAAAAACGAAAAAATGAACGCAAACTATGGAATTTAAGGTGCTTCGCAGTTTTGCCCTGTTCATTTTTTACAAAGACAAGGCAAAGCGATGAAGCAAGGCTGGCGCCTTACAAGGCGATTTAACGCAGTATTTGTGAAAAAGGGACGGTCAAAACCTTACTTGGTTCGAATCCCTAATGCCTAAACTATAGTTTTCAGTGGAAGGATTATCACAATGACTGAATATATCACTTTTATTCCCCTTGTTATAATGCTTGCTGGTTTAACTCCCATTGTGCTTAAGGATAAGTATATCGGCAACAAACAAAGAAAAATAATGATGATAATTATCGCGTCGGTTGGATTGTTGCTTATGCAGAATTGGGGAGATTATGTGACGCAGATTAATGATATGCCGACCCCGATGTACAGAACGGTGTTTACAATGCTCGGATATTGCCTTCGTCCGTTTATCCTTCTGCTTTTCTGTTTTTTGGTTCAGCCGTACAAAAAACATATTTTTGTGTTAATACTTGTTGTTTGCAACACTTTAATTTATCTGACATCCCTGTTTTCAGGCATAACATTTTTCATAGACCAAAACAACCATTTTATGAGAGGTCCGCTTTGCTTTACAGCCCTATATGTCAGTATATTTTTGCTTGCGTACCTTTTTTATTGCACAATTTACGAATACCGCCACAGAAAAGTAAGCATATGGGTGGCAATTGCAAATGCAGCGCTGATAATTTTGGGCGCATCGGCGGATATATCGCCGTTATATGTTGATTATCCTGTTACATATCTTTCAATCAGCGTTGTTTGCTGCAGTATTTTTTACTATATCTGGCTTCATCTTGAGTTTGTGCGTGAGCATGAAAACGCTTTGAAAGCAGAACAGCGAATAAAGATTATGATGTCGCAGATTCAGCCGCATTTTCTTTATAATACACTCACTACAATTCAGTCGCTTTGCCTTACTAATCCGCAAAAAGCATTTGAAACAACGGGAAAATTCGGCTCTTATCTCAGGAACAATATCGACTCTCTTAACCGCTCGGAATTGATAACGGTTGAAAAGGAACTTGAGCATACAAGGGTTTATGCCGATATTGAGATGCTGCGCTTTCCGAAAATCAGTGTTGAGTATCATATTGAGGCAGCGGATTTTTGCGTTCCTGCGCTGACAATACAGCCGCTTGTTGAAAATGCAATCCGACACGGAGTTCGCGATGTTGACCGGGGACTGGTTGAGGTTTCAACCAAACAGACTGAAGACGGTAATATCATTATTATCAGCGATAACGGCGTTGGTTTTGATACGAATATACCGCTTTCAACCGATAAAGACCATATCGGCATCAAAAATGTCAGCGAAAGAATCAAGTCCATGTGCGGCGGTACGCTTAGTATTGACAGTAAAATAGGTGAAGGAACAGTTATAACCATTACAATACCGAGGGAATGAGAATGAAAATCATTTGTGTTGACGACGAAAATCTTGTACTGGAGCTTGTTGTCCGTTTGTGTGAGGAACTGCCTCAAATAAATGAGGTTGTGAGTTTTTCAAGCTCACCGGAAGCTCTTGAATATATGAAAAACAATAGCGCAGACCTCGCTCTGCTGGATATCGAGATGCCTAAAATGAACGGAATTGCACTCGCGGTAAAAATCAAGGAATTGCACCCTGATATATCCATTATTTTCCTTACGGGTTATTCAAACTATGCGCTTGAAGCGTTCAAAATTCATGCAAACGGCTATATTATGAAGCCAATTGAAAAGGAAAAACTTGTTGCGGAGATAAACCATGCGCTTTCATCAAAGGCGATTTCAAAATATCCCCACATTTTTGCAAAAACCTTCGGGGAGTTTGAATTTCTGATAGACGGAAAGCCTTTGCATTTTTCAAGGTCAAAATCCAAGGAGTTGCTTGCTTTTCTGATTGACAAACAGGGAGCGGGCGTAAAGCGAGCCGTTGCCTTTGCCGCTTTATATGAGGATGAGTTATATGACCGCAAAATGCAGAAAAGCTTTAACGTAATCGTTCACAGTCTTAAAACAACGCTTACGGAAAACGGTATAGGCGAGATTTTTGAAATGAATTCTGGTGAGCTGAGGATTAACCCCGATATGTTTGAATGTGATTTATACCGATTGCTGCAAGGCGACGTGCAGGCGGTTAACTCATACAGAGGCGAGTATATGTCCAATTATTACTGGGCAAATATGACGGAAGCTTTTGTTGATAAATCCTTGATAAAATGAATAAAGGTAAAATGCCTTCGGTATTCAATGTACCGAAGGTATTTTTTTTTAAGCTACGGAAATCGGCGTATTTGTTATACATTTGTTATACCCGGGTTGTTAAAATATAACAGCTGTTAATATAGCATTAATGCAAGTTGCCTGATATATGCCTTATTCGATATATGCGGTCAGCAGGCGAAGGCATTTAACAAAACTGTCTTAAAAACAAGAAAGGACTTGATAAAAATGAAATTATCAAAGAAAATTATAGCTTTATTTATTGCTGTTATGATGGTTGTTTCGGCAATTCCGTTCACGGCGTTTGCTGACGATATTCACTGCCCGGAATGTGGTTCAACTGATGTTGAGCAGATATATGGCAGCCAGTATAAGTGTAACGAATGTTTCGAGTGGTTTGAGTATACTCCTCCTTCGGGACCTCCTTGTCCAGAATGTGGTTCAACCAATACGCAGCAGATGTCAGGCGAGTATTATATGTGCCTTGATTGTAACGAAAACTTCCGCTATGTTGACCCGAACGATACCGTTGAGGGCGACGGTTCGGAATATGACCCATATATGGTTGGCTCCTATAACGCATTGGTGAATCTCTGCAATAGCTTCTGGGATGAATGGTATGAGGACTATGCTCCTTATGTTCAGCTGAAAGCGGATATTGATTTCAGCAATGTTATCATGACGCTCGGTTATGGTATTAACCTTAATTTAGATACCTACCATATCGACTGCGGACAGATGGAAACGCGCTTTGAAGGCGGTAATTTTACCGTTACAGGCAGCACAGGCGGCTATATCAGTAAACTGAGAATTCAGGAAGGCGCTACTGTTAATCTTAACAGCGGTACACTTAAAGATGTTACTGTCGATAATTCTACATTAGTGATAAACGGCGGCAGCATTACCGAAGATTTTGAAACCGACAACCATGCGGTTGTTGAGATGAATAACGGTACTGCTTGCGAAATCGATATGGATGACACCTCCGAATTCACTATGACCAGCGGAACCGTTGAGAATTTTATTCATCTTAATGGTCAAAGCACAAGCGTCATCAGCGGCGGCACCATCCCCGGTGGTTTAATACTTAATGGCAGCGCTGCGTGTGAGGTTTCGGGCGGAACTTTCACAGCGGTAAACACTGTCGTCAACGGCGGCACTCTTACGGTTTCCGGCGGCGACTTCAGCGGTCAGTACGGCGGCATTCTCAACTACGGCGGAGCTGTTGAAGTTACAGGCGGTACCTTTGGTTGTGTAACAAACACCAGCGGAACAATGGCATTAAAGGGCGGTAACTACGAAAAACGCCCAAGCTATTATAATAATGACGAACTGGGTTATCTCGAAACCTATGTTCCAAATGGCTTTAATGTTGAAGAAACCACTGATTACTTCACCGTTGTTCCCGTTCCCGTTCACACCATCATATGGCAGAACTGGGACGACACGATTCTTGAAACCGATGCAGAGGTAGAGGAAGGCGAAACCCCGACCTACGACGGTGAAACACCTACCAAGCCGGAGGACGAAAACAACACCTACACCTTCTCAGGCTGGAGTGACGGCACAAACACCTATGCCTCAAACGAGATTCCCGCTGTGACCGGCGATGTGACCTACACG
>SVQE01000051.1 GCA_015065505.1 Oscillospiraceae bacterium | reverse complement strand
ACTGCCGAACGGTCAAAATTTGTCGGCGCTCCAAGCCGAAACAAATTTTGGGCACCGTTGGTCGTATACCTCAAACTTGGAACTCGGCACTCGGAACTCGCAGCTCAAATAGCGCTTACCGCTTATGCGGTAAGCGCTATTTGTCCTTAGGTTTTGTTGTAAACGCAACTATAAGTCCGCTTAAAATTGCAACGGTAACGCCGCCTGCGCAGGCGGTGAGCGGACCTGTTACAACGCCCATAAAGCCCTGCTCCTTAACCGAATCGCGCACGCCGTTTGCAAGCGCGTTGCCGAAGCCGACAATCGGAATTGTTGCGCCTGCGCCTGAAAAATCAACAAGCTTATCATATATTCCGACAGCACCGAGCAGAACGCCCAGGCAGACGAAAAGCACAAGTATTTTTGCAGGGGTCAGCTTTGTAATATCAATAAGCAGCTGACCGATAACGCAGATAATTCCGCCAACAAGAAATGCTTTTAAACACATAAATATAATTGAACCCATAAAAAATCACCTGTTGATAGTTTTCTCATCAACAGGTGAAATATTCTTTTTAGCCCAAATCAATCGGATTTTCGTTATCCTCTTTTGCTTTTCTGCCGTATTTTTCTTCAAAGCCGGGGTTGATGTAGTCCTCAACAACCTTTCCGTCGCGGATTCTGATAACTCTTTCGGCTTCCATTGCGATTTCGTTATCGTGGGTGATGATAACAACCGTTCTTCCCTCATCCTTGAGCGTGTGAAGAATGCCCATAACATCCCTTGTTGAACGGGTGTCGAGGTTACCCGTTGGCTCGTCGGCAAGAATAACGGGTGGCGCTGCGGCAATAGCTCTTGCAACAGCAACTCTCTGCTGCTGACCGCCCGACATTTCATTGGGCAGATGGTCCATTCTGTCTGCAAGACCAACCTTTTCAAGCGCAGCTATTGAAACCTTTCTTCTTTCATCCCTGTGCATACCTCTGTATACAAGCGGAAGCTCAACATTTTCAACCGCAGAAAGCGAAGGAATAAGGTTGAAGCCCTGGAAAATGAATCCGATTTGCTCGTTTCTGATAACGCTCATCTGGTCGTCCGTCAAATCGTCAACAAGCTTGCCGTTTATATAGTATTCGCCCTCTGTCGGCGTATCAAGCAGACCGAGCATATTCATAAGAGTTGATTTGCCCGAGCCCGACTGACCGATGATTGCAACAAATTCGCCCTCATCAATCGTTATTGAAACGCCGTCAAGCGCATTAACCTGGTTTTCACCGGGGTTATATATTTTATAAACATTTCTTACGTCTATTAGATGCATTGCAACACCCTCTTAATTTTAGTTAAGTCAATTTTACTCTTGCTTAATATCATTGTCAAGAAAAAAGCCGAATATTAACACCGCTTTCACAAATACTATCCTCATAGGAGTGATTAAAATGAGCATTTCAAACAGCGATTATTCAAAAATGACGGATAAGGCAAGTCCCAACTCCCCCGTTTTAAAAAACTGCATTAAAGCATTTATTTTCGGCGGCGGCATCTGCGCTTTTTCTCAGATACTCAATTTCATTTTTCAAAGCTCAGGGCTAAGCGAGGAAGCGATTAAGCTTGCAACGCCCTGCGTTATCATTATTATAACCGCGTTTCTGACGGGAATCGGCGTTTACGACAAAATCGCACGCCATGCAGGCGCAGGAACAATAGTTCCGATTTCGGGCTTTGCAAATGCAGTTGTTTCCCCAGCCCTTGAATTCCGCCACGAAGGCTATATCCTCGGCACCGCAGCGCAGATGTTTTCAATCGCAGGCCCCGTTATAGTTTACGGAACCGCTTCAAGCGTTATTTACGGGTTTATCTATTATTTGGCGACGAAATAAAAGCAGGGGTATGCCCTGCTTTTGTTATACCTGATACTCGATAAATCAGAATTTGTCAGCTAATATTATTACAGACAGAAAAATGCTTTTGTAATGCTCACCCATAGGGATCACACCCATTCAAAACAATCCTTACCCGCTCCAAGTTCAAAGTGGTATTTCACAAGACCTGTATCCACACCGGTAAAGATGCCGTTATCACAGGAGATAGATACCTTATTTCCTTTACCTTTGATGGTGAATGCCTGTTTTGCCAGTGCGGTAGGTGCCAAGAGTGCTGCTTCAATGCCGTTCTTAAACCACTGTGGTGCTTCTCCGTCGTATGAACTGACCTGTTCTGCTGTCTTTGTCTTATGTGGAACACCTTGTGTCTTGCCATAACCAACAGCGATGATTCCTACGGGCTTTGCACCTTCGATTTTTTCCTGTGCTCCTTTTCGGTTATAGGTACCGCCGACCCACCATGTATTCAGTCCCAGTGTCTGTGCGTAAAGCATCAGATCAGCTCCACAGTATCCACACAGTTCATCTGCACCATCATGCCCGGCCATGATAAAGAAATTGTTGACCCCCTTAGCGAGGATCATTTTGATCACACCGGGAACAGCACTATCATCATTGGTTATCAATTTAATAGATAGTCCATACTGCTCATTATTCTCTCGTACCCGATGATTCAACTTTTCTACGATATCCTCCGGAATAGGTTCATCGGTGTACTTTCGAACCATATGACGTTCTTTCATTGCCTGCTTCATATCCATGTTATTTACCTCCTCGCACCTCGGTGCCTGTTTATAAGAGAAATGAATATTCCTACAAATTCCGATTTGTCGGGTTCATTATAGCACAGTACATAAGAAAAGTAAAGTGCAGTTATGGGGGCGCGTTTTAGGAACAGTAATACCGATTTCGGGCTTTGCAAACGCAGTTGTTTCCCCTGCACTTGAATTCCGCCACGAGGGCTACGTTCTCGGCACCGCCGCTCAGATGTTTTCAATCGCAGGTCCTGTAATCGTTTACGGCACCGCAACAAGCGTGGTTTATGGGTTGATATATTATTTGACGACAAAATAAAAAAGGCTCCCTTGTTCATGGTGTTGAACTTAGGGAGCCTTGAATGATTTAATAAATAAGAATATTATTTCTATGTTAAATGAACATTCCATCCTGTGTCAATTTTCTTTTTTACCTTATCTATGGTTTCAGAATCCAAATCGGGCCAATCGACCACAGTGGTTGCTTTGTTCGTTACTAAATGAGCTTTTTCAGCGCATAGGGCAAGAGGCGTATCGGCAAGGGAATCCGAATAGAAATTATCTATAACGGGATAGCCGTGGTCGAAGATATACTTTGCCTTTTCCTTTGCATACATCAGATTGTTTAAAAAAACACCGAACTCGCGGTCAAACTCCGTTGCCATATAATTTACGCCGAGTCTCGTTGCAATAGGTCCGATAATACAGTCTGGCGACGCGCTGATAATAAGGTCGTCGGGTTTTTTCTGTGCAAGATACCAATCTGATATCCTGCACTCGTACTTATCCCAATACTTTTCAATCTGTTCGTCAAAATCGTCTATCATTGTAAGGTAGCTGAACATCTTGCGCTGCAGCTGACAATTCGGTACCTTTCCTGCTTTGTGCATAATTAAGCTTTTTAGCAAACCGGGGAAATAAGTAAACCATAATATCGGATGGCGTTTAATGCACCAAAGAGCAAAGCCTATTGAGCAATCGGAATAAAATATCGTTCCGTCAAAATCATATACATTCATTTTTTGATATCCCCTTTTGTTTTGCGATATGTGATATATGATACATAATATTTTACAACACTTTTTGTCATTTGTAAACACATAGTTAAAACAAAAGAAATTATATGTAAAATTTCAGAAAATCTTATTTTTTGCAAGGCGGCGGATAATTATTTCTTGAAAAGGCAGTTATTTGATGATATAATGAAGAAAATGCAGCAAAAATCTGGAGGAATACAATATGAAATCCGATATTATTCATGTTAGCAGCAACGGCGACGGCGTTGCCGAAGCAATTAAGCAAACAGAGCTGGTTGCTAATTTTAAATCACTTTCAAAAAAAGATTCAATTCATCTACTTCTTTTAACAGAGGAAATGATGGGAATGATGAAAGCGCTTACAGGCGAGCAGGAAGCAGATTTCTGGATTGACGATGAAAATAATGATTTTCGTCTGCATTTAAAGGCTGAAACATCGATGAATGCCGAAATGAGAAGAAATCTTTTATCTGCATCAACCAGCGGTGAAAACATTGCCGCAAAGGGCGTTATGGGCAAAATCCGCGATTTGTTCAGCAGAATTCTTGAGCCCGGCGAGTCACCCGTACCCGCTGAGTATGCAACGGGCTGGAGCTCCTCTAATCTCTCCACTGCCGAAGCGGCAGCAGTTGCTAAAAACTATTCCCCCATGCTTGTAAACGTCTGGTCCTTCAACAGATACAAGGCAAGCCGCGAGAATGCTGAGGAATGGGATGAGCTTGAAAAATCAATCGTTGCCAATATTGCCGACGAGGTTGAAATCGGAATTGCTGAAGGCACGGTTGAAATGATTGTTTATAAAAAGGTGTAAGGAGATATCACTATGACGATAAATAAAAAGCCAAACGGCAGCACACTCACTATTTCAGTTGAAGGCAGACTTGAAACAACAACAGCTCCCGAATTGGAAGCAGTTATCAAAAGCGATACCGACGGCGTAACAGAGCTTATATTTGATTTTTCCGAGCTTGATTACATATCCTCCGCAGGACTTCGCGTGCTTCTTATGGCACAGAAGAAAATGTCTGCTCAGGGCTCTATGAAGGTTACTAACGCAAACGAAATCGTAAACGAAGTTTTTGACATTACAGGCTTTTCGGATATACTTACCATTGAATAAAAAATAGAATAAAATTATTTTCTAACGGAACGGTGTTACGCCGTTCCGTTTTTGTTTTAACAGACAACGCACGGAAAAAGGGCGTTGAACATAGTGATATTATGTGATATAATATTTAAAAACAGTTATGGAGGCAGATTATGTCACAGTGGGATAAAGATTACCTTGGTTTGTGTAAAAGAATACTGAGCGAGGGTGTTGAGGTTGAAAACAGAACGGGCATCAACACAATTAAAGTGCCCTCACACCATTTTCACTTTGATTTATCAAAGGAATTTCCTATACTAACAACAAAGCAGTTATTCATCCGTCAGGCAATTCTTGAAATGCTGTGGATATATCAGGAGCAATCAAACGATGTTCGCTGGCTGAAAGAGAGAAATGTTCACATCTGGGATGAATGGGAGATAGATGAAAACGGCATATGGACTGCAACGCAGCTTCTTCCCGATGAAAACGGCGAGCTTAAAAAGCAGACAATTCACAAGCAGTTTCCAAAGGAATTTGCACACACAATAGGCACAGCGTACGGATATATTGTAAACAAATTCTCAATGACTCAGCAGTTAATTGATAAGATTAAAAATCATCCCGAGGACCGCCGTATGGTTATGACGCTGTGGCAAAACGACTATCTTGAAACCGCAGTTCTTCCCTCATGCGTATGGTCGAGCGAATGGGATGTTACCGACGGAAAGTTAAACTGCTGGGTGCATCAGCGCTCGTGCGATGTTCCGCTTGGCTTGCCCTTCAATGTAACTCAGTATGCAACGCTGCTCTTTATGCTTGCAAAGGTTTGCAACCTTCAGCCCGGAACAATGGACTGGAGCATTAAGGACGCTCATATTTATGTTAATCAGCTCGACGGAATAAAAGAGCAGATAAGGCGTTTTGATGAAAACGGCGACCTGCCTGCACCCGAATTATGGCTCAACCCCGAGGTTGACGATTTCTTTAAATTCGATAATTCAAAGGATTGCAAGGATGTTAAGCTGATTGGTTATGAGCATATGGGAAAAATTTCATTCCCGATTGCTCAGTAGGTGGTTAGTATGAGTATATCTATGATTGCAGCCGTAGGCAAAAACAACGAGCTTGGCAAAAATAATGATTTAATCTGGCACTTTAAAGAGGATATGCAGTTTTTCAAAGCAACAACAACGGGCGCAACCGTTATTATGGGAAGGAAAACCTTTGAATCGCTTCCAAAGGCTCTGCCAAATCGCCGAAATATTGTTATTTCGGGCAATCCGAATTATCAGGCGCAGGGCGCAGAGGTTGTTAAAAGCGTTGAAGAAGCAGTTGACATAACAAAGGATGAAAAGGTTTTCATTATCGGCGGTGCTTCAATTTATAAAGCCTTCCTTCCCTGCTGCGAGGAAATATATTTAACGGAAATTGAAGCAGAGTGCGAGGATGCCGAAACATATTTCCCCGAGTTCAACAAAAACGATTATTCGCGCGAGGTTATTAAAATATCAAGCGAAAACGGATATGATTTCTCATTTGTAAAATATAAAAAGCTAAAAGAAAGAGGCTGTCATTGACAGCCTCTTAATTATTATTCTTATTCTTTAATCTTTTCTTTTTCTTAACATCGTTAACGCCGAGCTTAACGGTATCCTTCCACAAAACGGGGTGGAAGAGCATAAGCATCGGGAAGAGCTCAAGTCTGCCTGCAAGCATATCAAAAATGAACACGCATTTTGAAAGCACGGTGAAATCAGAGAAATTATCTATTGAGCCAACCGAGCTCAGAGCAGGACCGATATTGTTGATTTCGGAAGCAACTGCAGTAAAGTTGCTTGTTAAATCCCTGCCCTCGATTGAAACAATGAGAAGCGAAACAACAAAAATCATAATAAATGTTATAAAATAAATATTTGTTGTTCTAATAACATCCCTGTCAACAATCCTTGAATCCATCTTAACCTTGTTAACGCTTTTCGGATGAAGGAAGGATTTTATCTCTCTGCCGACTGATTTAACCGAAATAATATATCTCGAAATTTTAATACCGCCGCCGGTGCTGCCTGCACAGGCACCAACAAACATAAGCATAACCAATATGGTTTTACAGATTGAAGGCCAAGTGCTGAAATCGGTTGTTGTGAAACCTGTTGTTGTTATAAGCGCTGCAACCTGGAAGAAGGAATGTCTGATAGCATCCGAAGCAGTCGGATACATTCTGAAAATGTTTACAAACATTATCAGCGCGCTCACTGTGATTATGCCGATATAATATCTTATTTCTTCAATGGCAAACGCTTTTTTGAACTGCCTGATAAGAATATAGTAATATGCATTGAAGTTAATACCGAAGAGAATCATAAATACAGTTACAACCCACTGAACATAGGCTGAATAACCGCCTATGCTTGAGTTTTTAACTCCGAAACCGCCCGTACCTGCGGTTGCCGTTGCGGTTGCAAATGCTTCAAAAACGCTTACTCCGCCGAAAACAAGGAAAACAACCTCGGCAAGAGTTAAACCAACATAGATATAGTAAAGCCATCTTGCAGTCTGCCTCATTTTCGGAACAATTTTTCCTACTGAAGGACCGGGGCTTTCCGCTTTCATAAGGTTGATATTTGAACCGCCGCTCAGCGGAACAACAGCCATAAGGAAAACAAGAACTCCCATACCGCCAACCCAGTGGGTTAGGCTTCGCCACATCAGCGATGCGTGCGACATAACCTCAACATTTGTGAGAATTGTTGTTCCCGTAGTTGTGAATCCCGAAACGGTTTCAAACATTGCATTTATAAAGCTTGGTATTTCCTTTGTCATAATAAACGGCAGGCATCCGAAAAGGCTGAGAACAATCCAGCTCAGTGCGGTTGCAACACAGCCTTCCTTAAGATAGAAAACCGTGTTTGAAGGCTTTTTAACCCCTATTGCTATTCCGACTGCAAGGCATATTGCCGCCGTTATTAAATATGCAAAGCATTCTCTTTCGTGAAATGCAACTCCTACAAAGCAGGGTATTAAAAGCAGCGCTGCCTCAAGAAGTAAAACATAACCGAGTATTCTTCTTATAATTGATATATTCATAATTATTCCAAAATGTCGCTTAAATCAACAAGTCCTTTTTGAGTTGTTACAATCATAACGGTGTCGCCCGCTTTAATGCAATCCTGACCGCTGGGAATAATAATTGTTCCGTGGCGGTTGATGAAGGAAATAAGCAAATCATCCTTCAAATCAAGATTCATAAGCGGAACATTGGTTACTCTGCTTTCTTCATTCACTCTGAACTCAATAGCTTCAACCTTCTGTCCGTACAGATGGGAGAGAGTTTCAATATTATTTCCTCTTGAAGCGGATTTTGCTCGAACATAAGCAACAATGGCTTCGGTTGTTATATATTTCGGATAAACAATGGAACCGAGCTCAAGCTTTGAAATAACGCTGTTATAGGTCATTCGGTTAATCTTTGTTATAACCTTTGCTTCAACATCACTTGCGTTGTTTGCATAAAGAGTTAAAAGAATATTCTCTTCGTCGCTGCCCGTAAGCGGAACGAAGGATTCAACATCCTCAATTCCCTCTTCCTTAAGAAGCTCTTCATCCGTTCCGTCGCCGTTGATGATAACAGCCTTCGGAAGCAGCATGCTAAGCTCTTCACAGCGCTTTTTATCCTTATCAATAATCTTAACTTCAATTCCAACATGAAGCAGCTGCTTTGCAAGATAATATCCCGTTATTCCGCCGCCTACGATGATAATGCTGTTAACCTGATTGGTTTTGAAGCCGATTGTTTTGAAGAAGGATTTAACCTGCCTTCTCGGAGTTACAAATGAAAGCACATCGCCTGCTTCAATTTTGAAGTCGCCCGACGGAATGAAAACATGACCGTCTCTTTCAACTGCAACAATTAAAACGCTTTCAGTCTTGCTGCCTACATCTGCAACAGTTATTCCGTCGAGCGGATTGCCCTTCGGAATTTTTATTTTAATAAGCTCAGCCTGACCGTGAGCAAATGCCGTAACATCGAGCGCATTGGGCAGGCAGAGAATTCTTGTCATTTCTCTTGAAGCCTCAAGGTCGGGATTGATAATCATTTCAAGACCGAGCTTTTCGCGAAGGTATTCAACCTCAACGCCGTATTCGGGATTGCGAACTCTTGCAATAGCCGCGCAGTTGCCGACTCTTCTTGCAACAGTGCAGCAAAGAAGGTTAAGCTCATCGGATTCGGTTACTGCAATAATAAGATTGGCTTCCTTGATTCCTGCATCAAGCTGAACGCCGAAACTTGCTCCGTTTCCGACAACTCCCATAATATCATACAGGCTTGTAACCTCATTAACCTTACTGCGGTCGGTATCAACAATTGTAATATCGTGACCCTCGGCGCTAAGCTGCTCAACAAGCGTTAATCCGACTCTTGAACAGCCTACGATAATAATATTCAAGCCCTTTGTTTTTTTCTGATGAAACATACTTTTATCCTCTTGTTTTTACTAAAATAGATAATATGCTTATCTTTAACAAAATAAATATAGCACTATGATATCAAAAATACAAGAAAAATTTTTTTGTTTAGTTTTTAGGAATGGATAATTTCGGGTTGCTATGCTCCGACTTTATAATTGACCGCAAGAAACCTCAATTCGTAATTCGTCATTCGTAATTCGTAATTCATCTGTGCACTAATCAATAACCTTGTATTCAAGCTCCTCAACAGCATTTTTGATTGTTTCGTCATCAAGGGGCGCGTTGAGAGTTAAAACAGCCTCTCCGCTTTCGTGGGACACAGCCGCGGAATCAACCTCGCTGAAGGCTTCAAGCGCTTTTCTTACTGCTGCTTCGCAGTGCATACACATCATACCTTCGATTTTAACTGTTTTCTTCATAGAGTTTTCCTCCTCAATATCAATATGAACTGATTTTATTCTTTTATCCTTTTTTGCGTTTTTCGGTTTAAAGAGATTCAGCCTCAAAGCATTAGAAACAACGCAAACGCTTGAAAGGCTCATTGCCGCCGCACCGAACATCGGATTAAGCTCCCATCCCGTCAGGGAAATAAATGCGCCTGCCGCGAGCGGAATTCCGATTATGTTATATATGAATGCCCAGAACAGATTTTCATGAATGTTTTTAAGCGTTTTTCTGCTGAGCCTGATTGCAGCCGAAACATCACTCAGCGAGCTGTTCATCAGAACAACATCGGCGGAATCAAGCGCAATATCCGTTCCTGCACCGATTGCAATGCCAATATCGGCTCTTGTGAGCGCAGGAGCGTCATTTATTCCGTCGCCAACCATAGCGGTTTTGCCGAAGCGCTGAAGCTTTTTGATTATGCCTTCCTTATCATTAGGAAGCACCTCGGAAAGCACCGTATCAACGCCAACCTCATTTGCTATTGCCGCTGCAGTGTTTTTATTATCACCTGTGAGCATAACAACCTCTATGCCCATATTTTTAAGCTCGCTTACAGCCCTTTTGCTGTCCTCTTTAACAGCGTCGGCAACTGCAATAATTCCAAGCAAAATGCCGTTTCTGCAAAACAGCAGGGGCGTTTTGCCCTGCATTGAAAGCGAGTTAATAACGCTGTTTGCTTCTTCATCGATATTGCATTTTGAAGAAATGAATTTCCTGCTTCCTGCAAAGCATTCACAGCCGTTTATAACCGCGCTGATTCCGCTTCCTGCAAGAGTTTTAAAGCCTTCGCTTTCATATACAGTTATGCCGTTTTCTTCGGCGTAAGCATTAACCGCCGCCGCAAGCGGATGCGAGCTTTTTATTTCAAGTGAATACGCTGTTTTCAGCAGCTCTTCCTCGCTTGTTTCGCCTGCGGGAATTATGTCGCAAACCTCGGGCTTGCCCTTTGTAACCGTTCCCGTTTTATCAAGGCAGACTATCTGAATTCTTCCCGTTTCTTCAAGCGCAGCGGCATTCTTAAAAAGAATTCCGTTTTTAGCGCCTACTCCGCTGCCGACCATAACGGCAACGGGCGTTGCAAGACCTAAAGCACACGGGCAGCTGATAACAAGCACCGAAACCGCCCTTGCAAGCGCATATGAAAATTCTTTTCCGACTATAAGCCAAACGCAGAGAGTTATAACCGCGATAATTATTACCGCAGGAACAAACACAGCCGAAACCCTATCCGCAACCTTTGCAATGGGTGCTTTAGTTGCCGAAGCCTCTTCAACCGTTTTGATTATTTGTGATAGCGTATTATTTTCGCCCGTTTTTGTTGCCCTGCATTTAACAAAGCCGTTGAGCACTATTGTTCCTGCATAAACCGTGCTGTTTTCGCTCTTATCAACGGGAATGCTCTCGCCCGTCAGCGCGGATTCATCAACACTTCCCTCACCTTCGGTAACAACGCCGTCGGTTGGTATGCTTTCGCCTGCTTTAACAATAAAAATATCGCCGACAGCAAGCTCATCAACGGATATATTTTTCTCTTCGCCGTTTCTGATAACCGCTGCTGTTTTCGGTGCAAGGCTCAATAAGCCCTTAAGCGCATTGGTTGTTTTGCCCTTTGAATGTGCTTCAAGCAGCTTACCGACGGTTATTAGTGTTAAAATCATTGCCGCGGATTCAAACCATAGGTTGTGCATATAGTGGGACACCATATCTGCATCCCCTTTTGACTGAGCAATGCTCATAAGAACAACCGTAACAGCGCTGTATATAAACGAAGCACCCGAACCGAGTGAAACAAGAGTATCCATATTCGGCGCTCTGTGAATAACGCCTTTAAAGCCGCTTATGAAAAAGCGTCTGTTAATAATCATAACCGCAGCGGCAAGAAGCATCTGAATTACAGCAATCGCAACATGGTTTTCAGCAAGAAAAGACGGCAGCGGAAAATTCCACATAGTATGCCCCATTGAAACATACATCAAAGGAAGCAAAAGCAGAATTGAAGCAATCAATCTGCCGAGAATTTTCGGCGTTTCGCTGTCTTTAAACGCAGCGTCGCTTTCAGTATTATGTTTAACATCTTTAAGCTTTGCGCCGTAGCCTGCTTTTTCAACCGCACGAACAATATCGTCGGGGGATGCGCTTCCCTCAACGCCCATTGAATTCGTTAATAGGCTTACCGAGCAGGAATTGACGCCGCTAACCGAATTAACAGCCTTTTCAACCCTTGCCGAGCACGCCGCACAGCTCATTCCGCTGACATCAAACTGAGTCATAAATATCCCTTTTCAAATACTTTAAAAATCAATAATCTGTTTATGATGTAATATTAAACTCCTTCACCTGTTTTGTCAACACCAAAGCCCATAGTTTTGGACTGTTGACCAAAATCGCTTGTTTTTTGTGCAAATTATCTAAAAATTCAAATAATAGAGCCTAAAATTATTCGTATGCTGTGGTTATTTCGACAAAATACACTTGATATGCACAATATGGTGTGCTAAAATTAATTAAAAATATAGGAGGTAATCAATTATGGCAATGACATATGAATCAATTGTTGAGGCAGCTCGCGAAAAGTTCTGCGATGTTGATGTTTCATCAGTAGAAGGAACAAAAGCTTTCCAGATTAATATCGAAGGCAAAGCTGTTAACGGAATCTTTTATATTGAAATTAAAGACGGCAAAGTTAACGTAGAGCCTTATGAATATTATGACAGAAACGCAATTCTTACAATGAACGGAACAAACTTCATCAAGCTTATTAACGGTAAGCTTGACCCGGTTGTAGCTTTCACTCTCGGCAAAATCAAGGTTGACGGCGATGTAAACGCTGCACTTGAAATGATTAAGTTCATAAAGTAAGTTAACTAAAAATTCCCGACAGGATTTCCTGTCGGGAATTTTCATTATACATCCGTCAACACAAAAACAGCAGACTCGGGATAACCCCAAATCTGCTGTTTTTAATAAACTTAGTCAGTCTTCGATTCTATTGTTAATTAATCTCTGCATTTCATTTACAAAATCTTTTGCAGATTCATAAAACTCTTTTGCTTCATCTATTGAAAACTCAGCAATAATATTGTAATCGCCGACTTCTCTTGCCTCTTGAAGCTTACCGATAATATTGGAATATCTGTTGCTGCAAATTTCCGTTTTAATATACTGCTGCCTGAAACGCGAAATCACACCGGAATGCTTTTTTGAATCATAGTTATCCAGAATTTCCAATGCCTTTAAACTATAAAAAGCGGCATAATACGAGCGATTGACGGCAACAAGATAATCATCCATTTGAATATACACCGGAATATTCTCAAGGGTTTTAAATGCTTTTTGCAAAAAACTCTGTGAAAGTTCTATTGTTTCTTTGTCAAGCAATTTTCAATCCCTCTCTTTCAACATTCTCATAAAACGGAAGATGGCGCTTGTATCTTTCATATGTCGGAGTATCAACAATAATAACAGAAACCGTTACATCATTTTCAACTGAAAGAGCGCTTGAAAAATTGCTGAGTATGAAACGGTACTTTTTCAGGTCTTCCTGAGTGCAATTTATGCGCACCATTATATCAACATCCGATTCTTCATCATTATCGCCTCGGGCATATGAACCGTATAACACAACCGCATCAAGAATTTCACCGAAAACACGCTTTGCTTCTTCAGCAACGGAAGATGTTACTATATTTAATTGACTCTTGGTACACATAAAATCACCACCTTTTCAATATTATTATAATCTATATGAGCATTAAAATCAAATTATAATAAAATCATATGGAATTAAGTTGCGAGATTCCTGATTCATAATTCTTCAATGTAGTGGCATATCATCTCCACAATCTGCTCCCTGCTCATTTTTGAGCTTGAAAAGCACATTGTGTAGTTATTTGCTCTGCCCCAGGCACCGTCGCCGAAATAGTTATAGTATGACGCACGCTCTCTGTCCTTACGCTCAACTATTCTTCTTGCATTTCTTTCGGTTACCTTTTCGGTTTGAAGATATTTTTTAACTCTGTCTTCAATATCGGCGCCGATGAAAATGCTTATAACTCTTTCATCATCCTCAATGATTTTATCGGCTCTTCTTCCAACGATAACACAGGGACCTTTTGAAGCCGCGTCGAGAATAACCCTTCTCTGAGCTTCAATAACCTTGCCCTCGTTAACCGCGCTGTCGATTGAATATGGGTCCATAATTGCATTGAAAAGAAAGCTCTTAGTCGGCTTCTCATCAAACATATCAAATATGCCCTCTTCAATACCGAGTTCCTTTGCTCTGTCTCTGAGCTGAGCAGAGTCATAGAAATCAACGCCGAGCTTATCGGCAAGCATTTTTCCGATATCCTTGCCGCCGCTCATAAACTGTCTGCCAATGCAAATAATAAAACTTTTCATAATTTCACCTACTTAAAATCGTAAAGGCTCATACCTTCCATATCGTCGTTTTCAAGGTAATCAGCCATTTCCTCCAGATTATCAAATGTTTTGTAAAGGCTGCGGCAGGTTGGTCTTACAAAATGCGATT
Source organism: Oscillospiraceae bacterium (assembly GCA_015065505.1). Taxonomy (GTDB): domain Bacteria; phylum Bacillota; class Clostridia; order Oscillospirales; family Acutalibacteraceae; genus Eubacterium_R. The sequence continues at coordinate 1,879 of SVQE01000051.1, read as the reverse complement.
CCATAGCCTGTTCTATAAGGTCGTTTAACGCATTATAGTAACCGCAGACATTATAAACTGCAATCGGTTTTCTGTGCTGACCGAGCTGCTTTAAGGTGAGCACTTCAAAAAACTCCTCGAATGTTCCGATACCTCCGGGGGCTATGATAAACGCGTCTGCCTCCCGTTCCATAATGCTTTTTCTTTCGCGCATTGTGTCGGTAAGCGTCAGCTTGTCGCAGCGCCAGTTAACAAAATCGGAAAGGTCGTTTTTAAAGAACGAAGGAACTACGCCGTGAATTCGTCCGCCGCCCTTCTTGAAGCCTCTTGCGGCAGCGCCCATTGAGCCGGTGTTTCCTGCACCGAACACAAGATTATTTCCTCTTTTTGCGAAAAACTCGCCCATTTCTTCAACGGCAATCAAATATTTTTCATCAATAGTTTTGCTTGCCGCGCCAAAAACACATATTTCCATAAACCAAAGACCTCTTTCAGAAATATATCCTATTATTAGAATAACACTTTTTTAAAGCTAAGTAAAGAATTTAAAAATTAATGTTGAAAAAATTTATTAATATATATATAATACACCTATAAAACAATATTCCTTAATTTCCCGAGAGGTAGCACATATGGAAATAAACAAGGCAATAAAATCTCTTGCACTCTACGCTGAAAGAGAAGGACTTGCAGAGAGAGAGGACTTTCATTTTATTATTAACCAGATTTGCCAGGTTCTTGAGCACGACAGCTTTGAGGACTGCTTTGTTGACGAAATTCCTCCCCTTGAAGAAATACTCAAGGCAATGCTTGACTACGCAGTTGAAAAAGGAATCTGCGAGGACAGCGTTGTTTACAGAGACCTTTTCGACACAAAAATTATGGGCGTTATAACTCCCCGTCCGAGCGAGGTTATCAAGGCATTTAACGCTCACTATCAGAACTCCCCTCAGGAAGCAACCTGCTACTACTATAATCTTGCTAAAAAAAGCGATTATATCAGGGAATACAGAATTAAGAATGATGTTAAATGGATAACAAAAACCGAGTACGGCGATATTGATATAACAATCAATTTATCAAAGCCCGAAAAAGACCCGAAGGCTATTGCCGCTGCACTTAAAATGAAGCAGAGCGCATATCCCAAATGCCAGCTTTGCAGAGAAAACGAGGGCTATATGGGAAGGGTTAACCACCCTGCACGCGAGAATCACAGAATTATTCCTATAGACCTCGACGCACATAAATTCTTCCTTCAGTATTCACCCTATGTTTACTATAACGAGCACTGCATTGTTTTAAACAAGCAGCACATACCAATGATTATCAACAAGGATGCTTTTGATAAGCTTCTTGCGTTTGTTGAAAAGTTTCCGCACTATTTCATCGGCTCGAATGCGGATTTGCCGATTGTAGGCGGCTCAATCCTTACTCACGAGCATTTCCAGGGCGGAAGATATGAATTTGCAATGGCAAAAGCACCCGTTGAAACAAAGCTCACCTTCGAGGGCTTTGAGGATGTTGAGGCAGGCATTGTTAAATGGCCTATGAGCGTTATCAGAATTGCCTGCGTGGATAAAAACAAGCTCAGCTATCTTGCCGATAAGATTTTAGGCGCATGGCGCGTCTACACCGATGAAGAGGCGTTCATATATGCCGAAACAGACGGCGAGCCCCATAACACAATAACCCCGATTGCGCGTTTCAGAAACGGCAAATACGAGCTCGACCTTGTTTTAAGAAACAACATAACAACTGAGGATTGCCCGCTCGGCTTCTATCATCCCCACCCCGAATACCATCACATCAAAAAAGAAAATATCGGTCTTATTGAGGTTATGGGACTTGCAGTTCTTCCTGCAAGACTTAAAACCGAAATGGAAGTTTTGAAGGATGCAAT
>SVQE01000050.1 GCA_015065505.1 Oscillospiraceae bacterium | reverse complement strand
TCCCAGATATCCTTACCCTCAAGCAAAACTCTGCCCTTACTAGGCTCAAGAAGCCCGTTAAGGTGCTGAATCAGCGTTGATTTACCAGAACCCGTATGCCCAATAACGCCGATTATCTCACCCTTATCGCATGAAAAGCTTGCCTCTTTAACAGCAGCAGTTTCAAACGGGGTGCCAACAGAATACAAATATGAAATTTTATCACATTCCAATATTGCCATACTTTTAGTTTTCTTTCAGGTTTTTATATAAAATTGCTGCACACTCGTCTGCGTTCAGCACGGTTTCATCTGTTTTTAACTGAAGCTTGTCTATAATCACTGTGGACTGGGGAGCGTCGATATAAAGAGAAGAAAGCTCATCAAGATTGCCGAATACCTCTCTCGGTGTTCCGTCAAGCTTTATATTGCCTTTTTCAACAACAACCACTCTGTCCGCCTTAACAGCTTCGTCCATATAGTGAGTTATAAGAAGAATAGTTATTCCCTCTTCCCTGTTTAATTTGAGAATGGTTTTAATAACTTCTTTTCTTCCGCTCGGGTCGAGCATTGCAGTGGGCTCGTCAAGAACAATGCATTTCGGCTTCATTGCAATAATCCCTGCAATGGCTACTCTTTGCTTCTGACCGCCCGAAAGCTTGCTTGGCGACATTTCGGCATATTCACTCATACCAACAGTCTTAAGCGCTTCATCAACTCTTTTTCTGCATTCTTCTGGAGGATATCCTAAATTTTCAACACCGAAGGCTACATCCTCTTCAACGATTGATGAAACAATCTGGTTATCGGGATTCTGAAACACCATACCGACATTTTTTCTGACATCGAAAATGCTTTCATCATCCTTAACAGATATTCCGTCAACCGTTATTTCACCGCTGTTCGGAACAAGTATGCCGTTTGTTAATTTTGCAATAGTGGATTTACCCGAGCCGTTATGACCGAGAATCGCAACGAAAGAGCCTTCTTCAATGCTGAGGTTAAAATTCTTTAAAACCTCAATTTCAACTCTGTTTGCCTGCGAATAGTTCCCGTCATTATCATCAACAAAATAGGAAAAATCCACATTTTTAAATTCAATAATATTCATATAATCTGTTTCTATTATTCATTATTCTGATTAAACCAAACCGCAGTTGCACCGCAGGGCAGAACACCGCCAGTTTGGGTTACGGGAAGCCCGATTTCATCGGCAACGGAATAACCGCCTCTTTTTTTTGTTACGGTTTCATCAAGTATATACTTCATCACCGATGGTGAAAGGCCCGTTGTGTATGAATTAATAATTATCGCAATCGGATTTTCGCTCAATACCTGTTCAACAAGAGCAACAAAATCAAAAATTGCATCTTCAATATGCCAGACCTCACCCCTCGGACCTCTTCCGTATGAAGGCGGATCGAGAATAATAATATCGTATCTGTTGCCTCTTTTAATTTCGCGCTGAACAAACTTAATGCAGTCGTCAACAATCCAGCGTACATCGCCTTCATCAACACCGCTTGCCTTTGCGTTTTCTTTCGCCCAGTTTGTCATACCCTTTGAAGCATCAACATGAACAACGCTTGCGCCTTCTTTAAGGCAGGCAACTGTTGCGCCGCCTGTGTAGGCAAAAAGGTTGAGCACCTTAACACCTTCGCCGCCGCGGCTTCTGATAAGCTCTCTAGTCATATCCCAGTTAACCGCCTGCTCGGGAAAAATACCAGTGTGCTTAAAGCCCATTGTTTTTAAGTTAAAGGTTAAATCCTTATATCTTATTTGCCATGAGCCCGGCATTCTTGTGAAAACCTTCCACTCGCCGCCGCCCGACCTTGAACGAAAATATTTTGCATCGGGCTGCGCCCAAAGTCTGTGCGCTCTCTGCGTTTTCCATATTACCTGCGGGTCAGGACGAATTAATATTTTTCTGTTCCAGCGCTCAAGCTTTTCGCCGCAGGCACAATCGATTAATTCATAATCCTTCCAATCTGTTGCTACTCTCATAGTCTTATCCTTATAAAGTTGCGAATAAAAGTTATTTAATTCGCAATTAACTAAGTCTTTCTCTAACAACTTCTGCTATATCATTGCCGAGCTTTGTTATATGCTCAAGGTCTTTTCCTTCAAGCATAACTCTTACAAGCGGCTCTGTTCCGCTTACACGAACAAGAACTCTTCCGTCACCCATAAGTTCCATTTCAGCCTTCTGAGTTGCTGCAATAATATATTCATCGTTATTATATTTCTGCTTACCCTCGGGAGAAACTTTAACATTGATAAGCACCTGAGGATAAACCGTCATTATTTTTGCAAGCTCGCTGAGCTTTTTACCGCTCTTAACAACTGTTTCAATAAGCTGAACACCCGAAAGCTCGCCGTCACCCGTTGTTGCGAAATCGAGGAATATAACATGACCCGACTGCTCGCCGCCGATGTTATAGTCGTCTTTCAGCATTCTTTCAAGAACATATCTGTCGCCAACCGCAGTTCTTGCACAGTGAATATCATATTCATCGCAGAACTTGAAGAAGCCCATATTGCTCATAACGGTTACAACGGCAGTGTTATTCTTAAGCTTGCCTTCCTGCTTCATTTTGTTAGCGCAAATAGCTATAACCTTATCTCCGTCTACAAGCTCGCCATTTTCATCAACAGCAAGCATTCTGTCGGCGTCACCGTCGAATGCAAGTCCGAGGTCGAGCCCAGCGTCTTTAACGAATTTCATAAGCTCTTCAGGATGTGTTGAGCCGCAATTATCGTTAATATTAGTTCCGTCGGGAGTATCGGAAAGCATAAGGCATTTTGCGCCGAGTGCAGTAAAAATTTCTTTAGCACAAACAGATGCAGAGCCGTTTGCACAGTCAAGGGCAATGCTCATTCCGTCAAATCTTACATCTGTTGTTGAAACAACATGCTCGATATAATCCTTAACAGCAGTTTTTGAATAGAGTCTGTTACCAACCGCACCGCCGATTTTAAGCTCGGGAGTTTCCTCTTCGCCGAGAATGATTTTTTCAATTTCATCCTCTATTGCATCATCAAGCTTATATCCGCTTTTCTGAAAAATCTTAATTCCGTTATATTCGCACGGATTATGAGATGCGGAAATCATAATTCCTGCTTCACATTCATACTTACCAACAAGATATGCAACCGCAGGAGTCGGCACAACGCCGATTGATAAAACATTGCAGCCAACAGAACAAAGTCCTGCAGTCAATGCAGCTTCAAGCATATCGCCCGAAGCTCTTGTGTCCTTACCGATTAACACTGTGGGCTTTGCGCTTTTAGCTTCCTTTAACAGCACTGTTGCTGCAGCAGAGCCGATTTTCATCGCAAGCTCATTTGTTAAGTCTTTGTTTGCAATTCCTCTGACGCCGTCAGTTCCAAATAGTCTTCCCATTTAATCACCTTCAATTTTTATTTATAATTCAAGCTTTTGCTGAGTGCTGTTGTTATCAGAATTGAATTCAATTCCAAGATGCTTATAGCCTGCAGGAGTTACGCATCTTCCGCGCGGAGTTCTTGCCAAAAAGCCTATCTGCATAAGATAAGGCTCATATACATCCTCAATCGTTACAGACTCTTCACCAATGGCAGCGGATATGGTTTCAAGACCAACGGGACCGCCGTTATAGTTTTTAATCATTGTTGAAAGCAAACGCCTGTCGATAGTATCAAGACCGAGCTCATCAATATCCATACTCAACAGCGCTTCATTTGCGGCGTTCTTATTGATAACGCCTTCATATTTAACCTCGGCAAAATCGCGTGAACGCTTTAAGAGTCTGTTTGCAATACGCGGTGTTCCTCTTGAACGGCTTGCGATAATTGCTGCACCGTCGTCATCAAGAGGTATACCGAGAATTTTTGAAGAACGCTTAACAATCTCTGCAAGCTCTTCGTTGGTATACATTTCAAGTCGAAGAATAACGCCGAATCTGTCGCGAAGAGGTGCCGAAATCTGACCTGCACGGGTTGTTGCGCCGATTAACGTAAACTTTGGCAGCGAAAGCTGAAAGCTTCTTGCGGAAGGACCTTTGCCGATGATAATATCAATCTTTCCGTCCTCCATTGCAGGATAAAGTATTTCTTCAACTGTTCTGTTTAAGCGGTGAATTTCATCAATGAATAAAACATCGCCGTTTTCAAGATTTGAAAGAATTGCAACCAAATCGCCCTGCTTTTCAATTGCAGGACCCGAAGTTATACGCAAATTAACACCGAGTTCATTTGCAACTATTCCTGCAAGTGTTGTTTTACCGAGTCCGGGAGGACCGTAAAGCAAAACATGGTCAAGCGGTTCGCTTCTGAGCTTTGCAGCCTGAATATATATGGAAAGGTTTTCCTTTGCCTTGGTTTGACCTATATATTCGCTGAGCTGCTTCGGGCGCAATGAATTTTCTATTTCATTATCACCCGATATATATTCGGGAGCGGAAAGGCGTCCCTCAAAATCCATTTCATTTTCAATCATATATAAACCTCAATCCGTTTTTAAAGCTGATTTGATAGTTCCTTAAGTCCTTTTCTGACCATTTCATCAGCCGAAAGGCTCTTATCCATAGCACCGACAACTGCGCTTGCATCGCTTTGATTAAATCCGAGAGTAACAAGAACCTCAACTGCTTCCTGTGCATTGCTTGAAGAAGCAACGGACTGTATACCCTCGATAACAGAAGCCGAATTTGATGAAGCAATGCCGACCATCTTATCTTTAAGCTCAAGCACAACTCTTTCGGCAGTCTTTTTGCCAACACCCTGCGCGCTTGAAATAGCTCTTATATCACCGCTTGAAATCGCAAGGGAAAGCTTATCGGGTGATAAAACGCTGAGTATTGCAATAGCGGCTTTAGGTCCGATACCCGAGACAGAAATCAAAAGCTTAAATGCTTCAAGCTCTTCAATCTCTTTAAAGCCGTATAAATCCATTGCATCCTCTCTGACAGCAAGATGTGTGTAAAGATTAACCTCTTTGCCGCCTGAGGGAAGCTCCTTAAGAGTTGTTGTGCTGATGAAGCACTTGAAGCCCACGCCGCCGCATTCAACAACAGCGAAAGTCGGGTCTACATATGTTAAAATACCTTTTACATTATAAATCATTTATTATCACCAAGTTGATTATTGATTATTGTGTTTAGCTTGCCGATTGATGAAGCATTTGAATGACCGTGGCAGATTGCCAAAGCCAATGCGTCGGCTGTGTCATCGGGCTTCGGCACTGCGCTGAGACCTAAAATGCTTTTTGTCATTTCCTGAACCTGTTTTTTCTCAGCTCTTCCGTAGCCTGTTACAGACTGCTTAACCTGCAAGGGAGTATATTCAAATATATCCTTGCCGTACATCTGCGCCGCAAGCGTTATAACGCCCCTTGCCTGAGCAACATCAATAACGGTTTTCTGATTTGAATTATAGAACAGCTTTTCCATACTCATAGCTTCAGGCTTATACTTTTCAAACAGATAGCACATATCGTTGTAAATCACCTGCAGTCTTTCGGGAAAAGGCGTTTTTGATTCAGTTGTAATAGCACCGAAACCGAGCACCGAAAATCTGCCGTGAGAATATTCAACACATCCCCAGCCTATTATCGCGTAACCCGGGTCTATTCCTAAAATGACCATAAGCATACTACCCTACAATAAATTCAATATATTATATCACAACAATATATAATTTGCAATATATTATATATTATAATATAAGAAAATCGCACAGATTTAGTATGGCGGCAAAATCTGTGCGACAAAGCTATCTTTTTATCTGATGAACGAATTTTTCAAGCTCTGTTATATTGAAGGTATAATTATTTGAATCAGTTCCCGGAATATAGTATCTTGCTTTCAATTCACCGTTGAGCATTTCAAGGCACTGCTTCAAAATATTTGACATATAATCGGCGTTCTGACGCGCATTTGAACCGCTGACAACAACGAGCCCGACATTTCTTTTCTTTGCAATCGGAGGATTTGCACCTCTGCAGAAACGAGCTGAATAATAACGCTGAAAGCGGTCTATTATTGATTTTAGCGGAGCAGGATAAAAGCCGTTATAAACGGGAGTGAAAACTGCAATATAATCCGCGTCCTCAAAATCCTCAAAGAAAACATCAAGGTCGTGGTTTGAACAGCCGTCGTGCTGCTCGCAGTAATTGCAGGCAATACAGGGCGCTGCTGCAAGATTATATGTGTTATATTCAACTATTTCACATTCTGCAAAATAGGGCTTCACCTGCATTATAACCTCGGCGCATACGCCGTTTTTACGAGCTGAGCCGTTAATAATTAAAAGCTTTTTCATATTATTTCCTTCAAAACTACGGGAGGGCAATCGCCCTCCCGATTAGTTATAACTCAACAGTATAGTTAATATTATTATCTTCACACCATTTTTTCAGTCCGCAAAGAATATAGTCGTTCTGAAATTTCTCATAATCCCTGAACAATTCGGGATATGCGTGAAAGCACTTCCAGAAATATTCAACAAGACCATCATCATCGAGGTAGTTAAATTCCGCTTTTACCTTTTCGTTTTTCAGCGATTCAACATATGCCTTTGCAAGCTCGCTTCTTTTAACGGTGAAATAAGGAATGAATTCATCAAGATTCATTATTTCATCCCTTTCCATATCCTCGGAAAGAGATAAACAAAGGAAGTCAATATCCTCTTTAATTACATAGTCTTCAACTGAAAACCAATACTGAGAATCTGCTCCCCAAGCCTTTTTCAGTGAATCCTTATTGATAACAAAACTGTTCATATAGCATTACTTAATGGAATTCATTAAGCCTCCGTTTTTGATAATATTTTGAATAAATGGCGGAAATGGCTGAGCCTGATAGGTTTTAGAGGTTGTTAAATCTGTTATGATTCCGGAGTCAAAATCAATTTCAACCTCGTCCCCTGCTTCAATTTCATTTGCAGCCTCATTGCATTCAAGAATCGGAAGTCCGATATTAATAGCATTTCTGAAGAAAATTCTTGCAAAGGTTGAAGCAATAACACAGCTGACGCCCGAAGCTTTAATTGCAATGGGAGCATGCTCTCTTGAAGAGCCGCAGCCGAAATTTGCTTTTGCAACCATAATATCGCCTTTTTGAACATTTGAAGCAAAGGAAGCGTCTATATCTTCCATACAATGTGAAGCAAGCCAGGCCTCATCGCTTCTGTTTAAATATCTTGCAGGGATAATAACATCGGTATCAATATTATCACCGAATTTATGAACCTTACCTTTAGCTATCATAATTAAACCTCCCTCGGGTCTGCAATATAGCCCTTAACAGCGGATGCTGCCGCAACTGCAGGAGAAGCAAGATAAATCTCGCTATCCACATGACCCATTCTGCCTACAAAGTTTCTGTTTGATGTTGAAACTGCCTTTTCGCCCGCAGCAAGAATACCCATATGACCGCCGAGGCAGGGACCGCAGGTCGGAGTTGAAACAACTGCACCAGCCTTAACAAAAATCTCTGCAAGTCCTTCTTTAATGCACTGAAGATAAATGGACTGTGTTGCAGGAATAACGATAACTCTAACACCGTCTGCAACCTTTTTGCCGTTAAGAATCTCAGCAGCACAGCGCATATCTTCAATTCTTCCGTTTGTGCATGAGCCGATAACAACCTGGTCAATTTTAATTGATTCAGGCTTGATTTCATCAATAGTCTTTGTGTTTTCGGGAAGATGCGGAAATGCAACAGTTGGCTTGAGCTCTGAAAGGTTGATTGTAACAACGCTGTCGTACTCAGCGTCTGAATCTGCTTCAAATACCTTGTATTCCCTTTCACTTCTGCCGTTAACATAATCAAGAGTAATGCTGTCAACGGGGAAAATTCCGTTCTTTGCGCCGCATTCAATAGCCATATTTGAAATGCAGAGTCTGTCGTCCATAGAAAGCTCACTGATGCCGTCGCCTACAAATTCAAGCGACTTATAAAGCGCGCCGTCAACGCCGATTTCACCGATTAAGTGAAGAACAACGTCCTTACCTGAAACAAACTTTGATTTCTTACCCGTTATAACAACCTTAATTGCAGAAGGCACCTTGAACCATGCTTTGCCAGTTACCATTCCTGCAGCCATATCGGTTGAACCAACGCCTGTTGAAAATGCGCCGAGTGCGCCATATGTGCAGGTGTGTGAATCCGCGCCGATAATGCAGTCACCGCAGGTAACAATTCCCTGCTCGGGAAGAAGAGCGTGCTCAATTCCCATATTACCAACATCAAAATAATGTGTTATTTCATTCGCCTTTGCAAATTCACGAACCTGCTTGCAGTTTTCTGCAGAGAGAATATCCTTGTTGGGAGTAAAATGGTCCATAACAAGGGCAATTCTTGTTTTATCAAAAACTGATTTTTTATCGAATTTATTCATTTCATTGATAGCAACAGGAGATGTTACATCGTTTCCGAGCACCATATCAAGATTTGCCTCAATGAGCTGACCTGCCGTAACGCTTTCAAGACCTGCGTGTGCGGCAAGGATTTTTTGTGTCATTGTCATTCCCATAGCTGTTTCCTCTTATTAGTCGTCGTTTTCAGTATATGCACCGCGTGTAAGGGATGTAATACCCGTTCTTGCAAGCTCGCAGATACCGAAATTCTCTTCTAAATATGCCACAAATTTATCAAGAGTTTCGCCTGCACCCGTAAGCTCGAGAGTCATTGTTTCAAGCGAAACATCAAGAACTCTTGCACCGAATTTTGCATTATATGCAAGAACTGCATTTTTCTCATCAATGCCCTTTGCGTGCACTTTAATAAGAAGAAGCTCTGATGAAACAGAGTTTTCTTCTGTTAATGTTAAAACCTCTTTAACTATTTCAAGCTTTGCAAGCTGACGCTTAATCTGCCTGAAATTTTCGGGTTCGGTTACTGTTTCAATGGTCATTCTGGAATATTCTTCCTTCTCGGTTTCCGAAACGGTAAGCGAGGAAATATTGTAGCCCCTTCTTGAAAAAAGGCTTGCAACTCTTTGAAGAACACCGCTTTCGTTATCAACGAGAACAGAAAGTATTAATTTTTCTTTCATAGAAGCTTCCTCCTTAGTTGAATTCTTCAATAATATCCGTATGAGCTCCTCCGGGAGGAATCATAGGAAGAACATTTGAATCGGGGCTGATTCTGCAGTCAATAAGCACCGGACCCGGAGTCTCGATTGCTTCTTTAACAACTGCATCAATATCATCATTTGTGCTGATTCTGAGACCTTTAACGCCGAATGCCTCTGCAACCTTAACAAAATCGGTTTTTCTGTTCGGGTCGGTATCTGCAAAACGGTTACCGTAGAAAAGCTTCTGCCACTGGCGAACCATTCCGAGCACCTTGTTGTTCATTATGAACATTTTAACAGGAACATTATATGAGGCCATTGTTGCAAGCTCTGCAAGGTTCATATGGAAGCAGCCGTCGCCTGCAAAGGATACAACGGTTCTGTCGGGGCAGCCAATCTGACCGCCGATGGAAGCGCCCATAGAATAACCCATTGTTCCGAGACCGCCGGAAGTGAGAAGAGTTCTCGGCTGTGTAAACTTATAGAACTGAGCTGCCCAGAGCTGGTGCTGACCAACGTCTGTAACAACTATTGTGTCGTTGGGAGTAAGCTCGTCAACCTTTTCAATAAGAGTCTGAGGATTAACATAATCTTCAATCTGATTCTGAACAAAAGGTCTGCGGAAGGTTTCAATTTCTGCCTTCCACTCGCTGTGGTCGAGCTGTTCTATAGCCCTTGTAAGCTCGGGTAAAAGCTCTTTTAAATCGCCTCTGAGGTGGTAGTTTGAATTGATATTCTTATCCATCTCAGCTGCGTCGATATCAATATGTAAAATCTCTGCATTGGGCGCAAACTTAGCTCTGTTGCCTGCAACACGGTCTGAAAAACGCGCACCGCAGGTAATAAGAACATCGCAGTCGTGTGCAGCCTTATTGCATTCAAAATGGCCGTGCATACCGATAAGTCCGAGGTGAAGCGGATGTCCGTTAGGAAATGCACCGAGACCCATAAGTGTTGAAACAACGGGTGCATCAATCTTTTCAGCAAAAGTAATTAATGCTTCGCCTACATTTGAAATAATAGTTCCGCCGCCTGCATAGATAAGGGGCTTCTTTGCGCTTCTGAGAAGCTCTATTGCATTATCGAATGTTCCCGGTATCGGCTTGGGTGATTCATCGGGAACCTGAGCAGGCTCCGGAGTATATTCAGCAGTAGCCGCAGTAACATCCTTAGTTATATCGATTAATACGGGACCGGGTCTGCCGCTCTGTGCAATTTTGAACGCACGGCGGATTGCAGGTGCAAGGTCCTCAATTTTATTGATGAAGAAATTATGCTTTGTTATAGGCATTGTAATTCCGCAAATATCAACCTCCTGGAAGGTGTCTCTGCCTATAAGGGGGCTTGCAACATTTGCAGTGATTGCAACAACAGGAACAGAATCAAGGAATGCAGTTGCAATACCTGTTACAAGGTTTGTTGCACCGGGACCGGACGTTGCAAAGCAAACGCCAACCTTGCCCGTTGCTCTTGCATAACCGTCTGCAGCATGAGCCGCGCCCTGTTCGTGAGCTGTTAAAATATGATTAAAGGTATCACCGTATTTATATAGCTCATCAAAGATATTAAGAATTGTTCCGCCCGGATAACCGAAGATGGTGTCAACTCCCTGCTCTTTTAAAGTTTCGAGAACTATTTGTGAACCGTTGAGTTTCATAAGTATTTCTCCTGTTTCTAAAAAATAATCAAAGATATATTATACTTTTTCATTATCAAAGTCAAGACTTATATTATTTAAATTATACTTGTAAATAGAATGAATATAGGTTATAATTCATTAGTAAATCAATTAGAAAGGCATAAAATTATGAAACTCGGCATGGTTGGATTGCCAAATGTTGGCAAAAGCACACTATTTAACGCAATAACTAACGCAGGAGCGCAAAGCGCAAACTATCCGTTTTGCACCATCGAGCCGAATATCGGAATGGTAAGCGTTCCCGACGAAAGACTTGACGCTCTTGCTAAAATGTATGAGCCCGATAAATTCACCCCCGCAACAATAGAATTTGTTGATATTGCAGGTCTTGTTAAGGGTGCCAGCAAGGGTGAAGGCCTCGGAAATAAATTCTTATCGCATATCAGAGAGGTTGACGCAATTATTCATGTTGTTCGCTGCTTTGAAAACGACGACATAACTCATGTTGACGGTAATATAGACCCTGCAAGGGATATTGAAACAATTAACCTTGAGCTTATTCTTTCAGACCTTGATATTTTAACCAGAAGGCTTGATAACAGAAGGAAGGCAATGAAGGGAGATAAAACCATCGCTACAGAGGTTGCTTTTCTTGAAAAGCTTATTGCATTTATGGAGGATGGCAAAACCGCAAGAGCCTTTGAAATAACTGAGGATGAAAGCGAATTCTTAAAGGATGTTGCGCTTCTTACCATAAAGCCCGTTATATACGCCTGCAATATGGGCGAAAACGATTTTATAGACGGAATTGAGAACAACAAGTTCTATCAGATTGTTAAAGAAATAGCTAAGGAAGAAAATGCCGAAACATTCCCGATCTGTGCAGAAATGGAAGCTGAAATCGCCGAGCTTGATGAGGACGAAAAGCAGATGTTCCTTGAGGATATGGGGCTTGAAAAATCAGGTCTGGACAGGCTTATTCAGAAGAGCTATTCCCTTCTCGGACTTATCAGCTTCTTAACTGCAGGTAAACCCGAGGTTCGCGCATGGACTATTAAAAAAGGAACAAAAGCGCCTCAGGCAGCAGGTAAAATTCACACCGATTTTGAAAGAGGCTTTATCAGAGCCGAGGTTGTTTCTTTCGACGATTTAATGGCTTGCGGAACAATGAACGCCGCAAAGGAAAAAGGACTTGTCAGAAGCGAAGGAAAAGAATATGTTATGAACGACGGCGACATAGTTCTTTTCAGATTCAATGTTTAACTAAAGATAATTTTAGTTAAAAATATCACATTAAAAATTAAAAAATTGTATATTTTATAAAATTTGATTGACTATTTATGAAAATTAATATATTATATGTGTGTAGAAAACGGAGGAGTGTATGTCTGCTGAAGTAATAAAATCAGATGAAGAGCTTCTGATTGAAATCAGAAACGGCGTTGCTTCATCAATGGAAGAGCTTATCGGCAGATATCGTCCGACTGTTGATTCAATAGCATTAAAGTATATTAATTCACCGCTTGAAAAAGAGGATTTGGTTCAGGAAGGCTTAATCGGGCTTCTTGCAGCAATTAATTCGTATTCAAGCGAAAAAGGTGCTAAGTTTTCAACCTATGCGTCTCGCTGCATTAATAATTCAGTTCAGACTGCATTAAGGAAGTTTTCAAGATTAAAGGATATTCCCCCTACAAGCATTATGCCGCTTGAAGAAGATTTCTTTGATAACTACCCTGCTTTAAGCGCAGAGGATGAATACTTAGCTAAAGAAAGCGTTTCTGCTTTAACAGATTTTTTGTACGAAGGATTGTCGCGTTTTGAAAATGAGGTTTTAAGGCTTTACATTCAGGGTCATTCCTATGTTGAGATTGCCGAAAAGCTCTCAAAGAATCCAAAAGCGATAGACAATGCTATACAAAGGATTCGTAAGAAACTCGAAGGAGTTACTTTTTGAATATTTCCCCAGCATCTTCGGTTAAAAATTTTTAATTTAACCACTTTCCCCCGGCAAAATCTATAGAGAGGTAGAAATGTATGTACGAAGACAAAGTGCTGATTTGCAAGGAATGCAATAATGAATTTGTTTTCACTGCGGGAGAGCAAGAATTCTATGCTGAAAAAGGCTTTGTTAATGAGCCACAGCGCTGTAAGGCTTGCAGAGACAAGAGAAAAGCTGCATTAAAGGCACCAAGAGAAATGCATGATGCAGTTTGTGCTCAATGCGGTAAATCCTGTCAGGTTCCTTTTGAGCCTAAAGAAGACCGTCCTGTTTACTGCAGTGAATGCTTTGCAAAAATACAGGAAGCTGAAAACGAAGAATAAAAATCATATGATTTTGCCGTTCTGAAAAGAACGGCTTTATTCATTTTATTAATAAGGATTTCGTTTCGAATCCCACAAAAAAATAGAAACAGCTCATACGGCTGTTTCTGTTTTTTGGCGCAGAGGGTGGGATTCGAACCCACGCGCCCTTTCGGACAAACGGTTTTCAAGACCGCCTCGTTATGACCTCTTCGATACCTCTGCATTGATATTGCTTTGATATATTAACATATGTTTTTTATTATGTCAAGAAAAAAATACTATTTTAATTAACTAAATACTTGACAATTTTTTTGCTATATGTTAAAGTATTTGAGCACGATGAAGTGCATAACTTGACAGGAATAACGATAGTCACACGCAGAAGTACTCAAGTTGGTGACGAGGCGCCCCTGCTAAGGGCGTAGGTCGGGAAACCGGCGCGAGAGTTCGAGTCTCTCCTTCTGCGCCAATAAAAACAGTAACCTTAATGGTTGCTGTTTTTATTTATTGTTTAAAGAGAGACGAGAAACGAACTCCAAGAGCAGAGCGTAAGTTCTGCGATTGGGAGAAAGCCCCAGTGGGGCTTTCGATAGCTGAGAGGAGGATCCCACATATATATAACAACGTTCTTTAATAAACTTTAATGAACCTTGTTTTTTTGTTGAATTCTGTCATTAATAATGATAAAATATATTTAAATATTATAGGAGATGAATTTATGGCTACTGAAACAATAACAGTTCAAAAAAAGAAAAAACATATTCTTCGCAAGATTTTATGTATTATTCTCGCAATAATATTGCTTCTTGCAATCGAGAAAACAATATCTGTTACCTGGCATTCAAATCCTAAAAACATTATTCAATATGAAACAGATAACCGCTACATTGCAAACGGCAATATGCCCTTTGTAAGCGCACACAGATGCGGCGGCGGAATAATGCCCGAAGAATCGATGATGGCATTTGAAAACTGCGTTACTAACCCCGATTTTAACATTGATGTTTTTGAATTTGATTTGCATATAACGAAAGATGAACAGCTTGTTTTGCTTCACGACGACACGCTTGACAGAACAACTGATTCAGAAGAGGTTTTCGGCGTTAAGGACGCAAAGCCCGAGGACTACACCTATGATGAGCTCAGAAAGCTTAATATCGGTGCAAAATTTGAGGATGAAGACGGTAATATGCCGTATGCAGACCTTCACGGCGATGAGGTTCCCGATACTCTGAAAATTGTTAAAGTTGATGACCTGCTTGATTACCTTGCTCAATATGGAAATTATGATTACATAATTGAAATCAAAAACAGTGAGGACCTCGGCAAAAAGGGCGTTGATATTCTTTATGATATTCTTTTAGAGAGAAATCTGCTTGACAAGGTTATTTTCGGAACATTCAATGAAGAGGTTTCATTATATGTTGACGAGAAACACCCCGATTTAAAACGCAGTGCAACAATCAACGAGGTTCTTGATTTCTACTCAGCTGCAATGAAGGATGAAGAAAACTTTGAAGCGAAATACATAGCGCTTCAGATTCCCTACAATATGCCTTACAGAATGATTGTTAACCTCGGAACCGCTAAGGTTATTAACTATGCACACAAGCATAACATTGCCGTTCAGTACTGGACTATTAATAAAGAAAGCGAGCTTAAATACCTTTCTTCAATAGGTGCTGACTGCATTATGAGTGATTATCCCGACAAGCTCTATTCAATAATTCACGAATAATATCATATTAAACAAGCCTCTTGTCATACTATTTATCGGTGATAGTATGAATAAGAGGCTTTTAAAAAATCAGCTTATCGGATTTATTTTTGTCAGCATAGCAGGCTCAATCGGGCATTTTGTTTTTAATTGGAGCGGTAAAAACCCGATTGTTGGACTGTTCTTTTCAGTAAATGAAAGTCCGTGGGAGCATTTGAAACTGATATTCTTCCCTTTTCTTTTGTTTACCGTTTACACAGCTATAAGATTTAAGAAAGAAAAGAAAATTATAATCTTTGCAAACTGCGCAGCAGTATTTCTCTCTATGTGGAGTATTCTGTCCTACTATTATACTCTGACATACGCAAGCGGCAATTCAACCGAATTTATTAATATAAGCTCATTCTTTATCGGAGTTGCGGTTGCATTTATAGTCAGCTACTTTTTAATCAGTAATTTGAAAGTTAGCGGTGCAGCGAATGTGTTTGCAATAATTATTCTGATAATAACATCATTTGCATTCTTTTTGTTCACATTCAAACCGCCGTATATCCCGATGTTTATGGATCCGCAAACTATGACATATAGTTTTTAAAAATAAAATATTTCTCTCTTGACAATACCATTATCATTAGTTATAATACTAAGCGCAGAGAAAAATATGGCCCGGTAGTTCAGTTGGTTAGAACGCTAGCCTGTCACGCTAGAGGTCGACGGTTCGAGCCCGTTCCGGGTCGCCATTTTTTTATGCGCTGATATGGCTCAGGCGGTAGAGCGCATCCTTGGTAAGGATGAGGTCGGCGGTTCAAGTCCGCCTATCAGCTCCAAAAAATGCAGAATGGACAACAGTCCATTCTGCATTTTTTAGTATATAATTTTTGGCGGACTTGAAACGAAACTCCAAATTTTTCGTGCAGCTCGCTGCTGGGAAAATTTGGGAGAAAGCTCCGGTGGAGCTTTCGATAGTTGAGAAGAAAGTCCGCCTATCAGCTCTATTCCTGCTTTAGGCAGGAATAATAAAAGGTGATTAAAGTCCGCCTAACAGCTCCATTCCTGCTTTAGGCAGGAATAAAAAAACAAACACACCGACCTCATCCTTACCAAGGATGAGGTCATACTTTTACCCCTTTTTTATAAAAACCTTATTCTTATCACATTCCCATATGCAGATATATCCGCTCGGTATTTTTGCCCACAGA
The DNA here is from genome assembly GCA_015065505.1 of Oscillospiraceae bacterium. GTDB lineage: Bacteria > Bacillota > Clostridia > Oscillospirales > Acutalibacteraceae > Eubacterium_R. Next base: position 523 of record SVQE01000050.1, on the reverse strand, counting down.
TTGCCTGTATTGAGCAGCTTATTGCTTTCAATCGTTACCTTTGTTCCCTTTTTCAGGTATGCGTCACCTTTTTTCTTTGTGGCGCATTTTTTGCCGTTTTCTGTAAGCTCGCTTACCTGCTTTCTTCCGCTTTTTGCTCCCCAGCCTTTGTAAACGCCCCTAATCGCTGTAAGCTTATAGGTTCCGTTTAGTATTTCGGGCGGTGTTGCAATATTTTTCTGATTTTTAGGACGCAGAAAGCCTTCTATTCCTTTAAGATTATGCACCACTAAATGCATTTCCTTTCTGCCGTAGTTTTCGTCATAGGTGGATATTGTTTTAGATGTCTGAACACCCGTTGCAATAGCTATATGGCCGTATTTTGATGTGCCGTTATATCCGATTCCCCAAACTGCCAAATCGCCTTTTTGCGACTTTACTCCCCTTTTATATTTAATTCTTGTGAAATACTTATCAAGATATGTTTCATAAAAATCATCATAATAACAATTCGCATTGCCTATGCTCTGCGGCTTTACACCTA
>SVQE01000049.1 GCA_015065505.1 Oscillospiraceae bacterium | reverse complement strand
CGCTCACGCTCCTGATACGACACGGCAAAGGAGTCATAAATCATAAACACCGAGGCGAATACAATAATTCCAAGAATGATTGCCGTAAATATTTTAACGGTTCTGATTGTGCTGCTGCCGCGCGAAACGCCCGAATAATCGAGCAAATCCGTGTTGTAAGTAATGGTTGCCGCGCCCGTCTGCTTTTTCAGTGCGTCCGCATTTTCATAAAAGGTTTTGACGAGTGTTTTATAACTGAGGGTTACGTAGGATACGTCGCCGTCAAGGTTTGCCACTACGCCGTCGCGGTTGTCAAAAAAGCTGACGTTGCCCTCGGCAATACCGCATATTTTATAATCCCTGTAGCTCTCCTTTTCGGTGGCGTAATCAAGACAGTAAAGAGTAACCGTATCCCCCACCTTCCAGTCGAGCTTATTTTTTTCGATGTAATCATTTGTAAGAAGCAGCTCGTTTTCCTTTTTCGGAAACGCACCGTGGATAATGTTGATATTACGCATATCAACAGCCGTTTCGTCAACGGCATCCGCCTGCGCAAAAGCCTTTGACTTGTTTGAATCCTTGTCAAAGGTGAACTGAAAAACGTTTTTGCCTGCATAATACTCTATATCATCGCTTTTGAAAGCAGACATATCCGGCGTTTCGTCATAAAAAAGCTGTGCCTGCCAGTTACCGTCATAGGCAAGCGTGGCGTCCTTCAAAAAGGTTACGAACGAAAATACGCTTGTGAACACCGCCGTAATCATCGCAACCGAAACAATAATTGAAAGAACCGTGAGCAGGCTGCGACGCTTGTGCGTTTTGATATGCCGCAGGGTGAGTTTATTAACAATATTCATTGTGCTCACCTCATATTCTGCGCTCGTCGCGGACGATTCTGCCGTCCTTGATTTCAATCAGGCGGTCGGCAGAAAGCGCAATCTGCTCGTCGTGCGTAATCATAATAACCGTCTGACCAAGCTCGCGGTTGAACTGACGCAAAAGTGAGATGATTTCCCTGCTGTTTTCGCTGTCAAGGTTACCCGTCGGCTCGTCTGCAAGCATAAGTGCGGGGTTATTAACGAGTGCTCTGCCGATGGATACTCTCTGCTGCTGACCGCCCGAAAGCTGACTTGGAAGGTGAGTTAAACGCTCCTGCAAACCGAGGCGCTCAATAATATTTTGAAGCTGTCTTTTATCGGGCTTTCTTCCGTCAAGGAGTAATGGAAGAGTAAGGTTTTCCTCTACCGTTAAAATCGGAATAAGGTTATAAAACTGATACACAAGTCCTATCTGGCGGCGGCGAAAAATTGCAAGCGCAGTTTCGTCAAGCGTGGAAATATCGGTCTTGTCGATAATTACACTGCCGCTTGTTGCCTTGTCAACGCCGCCGAGAATGTGCATAAGTGTCGATTTGCCCGAACCGCTTGGTCCGACTATTGCAACGAATTCGCCGCGTTCAACTGAAAAGTTAACATCGTCGAGCGCTTTAACCATTGTGTCACCGCTGCCGTATGTTTTGCAAAGATGTACTGTTTCCAAGATTTTCATAGTAGTATCTCCTTTCAATGACACAATGATAACTCGCGTACCTTACAATCAGGTGAATTTATTATTACAATTCAGTCATATAACGGATTTATAAAACTTAATTTCAAATTCAGTGCCGACGCCTTCCTCACTTGTGACGGAAACGGCAGCGTTTTCTTTGTTTAATATCGCCTTTGAAAGCGCAAGACCTATGCCAACGCTTTCGGCAGATGCATTTTTGCCGTGGTAAAAGCGCTCAAAGATATGAGGCAAATCCTCCTTAGCAATACCGCAGCCGTTGTCGCGGATAATAACGCGCCCCCAAAGCGTTGTTTCGTCGGTTTCAATTTCAAGCCTGCCACCGTCGGCAGTATGCTCAATGCAGTTTTTGATTATATTCTGCAGCGCCTCGGCGCTCCACGCTCTGTCACCCGTGAAGGTGAAATCACTTATGTTTTTTTCCACCGTGATATTGCGCAAATCGAGCGTAAGCAAAAATGGCTTTAAACTTTCGTCAATCACATCGCGGATTTCAACCTCGTCGGTTCCGATTTCAACCGTGCCTGCATCCAACTTCGATAGCTTGAGCAGCGTTTGTATGAGCCAGCTCATTTTTTCGCACTGGATGTTTATAATGTCTGTGAACTCTTTGCGCTTATCTGCGTCCGTCTCGTTTTCGAGCAGTTCGGACACAACGAGCATGGAGGTAAGCGGCGTTTTCAGCTGATGCGAAATGTCAGCAAGCGAGTCGGCAAGGTACACTTTGTCCGCCTCAATCACTTCATTCTGCGTTTTCAACTGCGTGATAACCTTGTAAAGATTGTTCTGCAGTATCGACAACTCGCCCTCGGTGTTGCTTTCAATATCAAGGTCATAGTTTCCGCTGCACACAAGCGAAAGATAGTCGTTAAGATTCGCGATTGCCCTATACCTTTTTATTGTGAAGAAAGCAAATACAGCAATAATTGCAATATCAACCGCAGCGCAAATCAGCGCGGCAGAGTTGCTGAAACTAAAGCAAACGGCAGCCGCAACCGCCGTAATTATTGCAGATATTATTATCGGTATGTACAATTCTTTATATTTCATTGATAATATATCCCATTCCTCTTACTGTTTTAATAATGCTTGGCTCTGCCGGGTTGTCCTCAATTTTGTTGCGAAGGCGCTTGATGTAAACCGTCAACGTATTGTCGTTTACAAAATCACCCTCGATATCCCAGATATCCTCAAGAAGCTTGTTTCGCGTGAGAACGATGCCCCTGTTGTTGAGCATAGTGAGAAGCAGGCGGTATTCCATAGCGGTCAGTATAACTTCCTCACCGTTTTTGAACACTCTCGCCTCGTTGGTGTTAACGGTTACATTTCCGATATGCACCGTGCCGTCCGCGCTATCTTTACTATAGCGGCGGAGTACGGATTTAATTCGCGCAAGCAGCTCCTTAAGACGAAACGGCTTTGAAATATAATCGTCCGCACCGAGGTCAAAGCCCATAACCACGTTAACCTCATCGTCATATGCGGTAAGAAATATCACGGGATAATCGCCCTGCGCCTTAACCGCCCTGCAAATATCATAGCCGCTGCCGTCGGGCAGGGTTAAATCAAGAATATATAATGAAAAAGTTTCACTGTTTATTATGCTTTGCGCCTCAGCAATGCTTTTAGCAAGCGTAACAGAGTAGCCCTCGCTCTGCAGAGAATATGTCAGCGCTACGCCGATTGCCTCTTCGTCTTCTAAAAGAAAGATGTTCATAACTTGTCACCTCGCATTAATTGTAACACATATAAAACCTCACTTCCATTACAATTTTGTCACATAAAAAAGGATACCGAAAAATGCAGTTTTACTAAAACTAAAAAAATAAACAAACATTTAAACTTAGGCATTAGGGATTCGAACCCAGTAAGCCTTAAATTGCATATTTCACGCCCCTTTTTCCACTTTTTGTCTTACCATACGACAGTATGCTTGCACCAAAAAACGAAAAAATGAACGCAAACTATGGAATTTAAGGTGCTTCGCAGTTTTGCCCTGTTCATTTTTTGCCAAGGCAAAGCGGTGAAGCAAGGCTGGCGCCTTACAAGGCGCTTTAACGCAGTATTTGTGAAAAAGGGACGGGCAAAACCTTGCTTGGTTCGAATCCCTAATGCCTATACAAATTGCACAATAAATCGCCAATAATTTTGTATAGGAAAAAGACAGTATTTTAGCGCTACTCTATTGAATACATATATAGTATTTATTATAATAAAACTGTATAGATATATATATTTAATTACTAATTATTGATATTTCAAATTTCCGTTTTCAGGAGAGTTTTTGCAGAATGAACGATTTTGCCTTATTTGAGCAGCTTTGTGTTGCAGAAAGCATAACAAGTCAATATAAATACGGAGAACGCGTCAGTGAAAGAATCAATATTCTTGAGGACTTAATAAAAAGCAGAAAATACTGCATTGCTGTTATTGGCGAATTTAAACGCGGAAAATCAAGCCTGATAAATGCTCTTATCGGCTCGCGCATTTTGCCCACTGATATTCTTCCGATGACTGCTTCAATAACCCATATTCGCTATGGTGAAGAAAAAAAGATTCAAATTATATATAAAGACGGAACCAGCGAAACAAAAAGCATTGAGGAGCTTGTTGATTACGCAACAAAATTTGATGCAGAAAAGGAAAAGACAGCCGAAAGAATCAACGAGATTTTAGTTCGCTACCCTTCCGTTCTCTGCAAGAATAATATTGAAGTATTCGATACCCCGGGTCTTAACGACGACGAGAAGATGTCTAATATAACGCTGGATATTTTAGGCGATATAGACGCGGCTGTTATGGTTGTTTCGGCATGTCTGCCGATGAGCTTAACCGAGCAGAATCTTATTCTCAGACTTATTGAAGAGCCGGGCATACGCCACATTATTTTTGTTGTTACTTATATTGATGCCGTATCGGATGAAGTTGAAGAACAGGACCGAATGATAGACGGCATTGAAAAAAGAATAACGGATAAAATTCTTCCCTTGGCTGAAGAGAAGTTTTCATCGGATGAACTGCTGATGAAAAAAGCAAAGAGAATCCTTTCCAGCCCGCATATTTACGGCGTTTCTTCAACTCTTGCAATGGACGGCTTTATAACCGACAGCAAAAAGAAGCTTAAACAAAGCCGACTGCCGGTATTCAAGCAAGAGCTTCTTGACTATCTTGTTTCCGCTCAGACCATCGACGCAAAAGACAGAGTTACCGAATTACTTAACGAAATCAAAGAAAATATCGCTTCCTGGTGCAAAGCTGAAACAGACGAGCTTAAAAGTGAAAAAGAACGCCTGCTCAAAACAAGAAGAGAATATGAATATTATTTTGATTACTCTGAAAAGAAAGTAAACAGACTGCTTGGCACAATTGATGAAAGCCTTGCAAGTGTCGGTTTGACAGACTCAGGCGGCAACGGTTATGCTGCGATGCAAAAAGCTATAAGACGAATTTTTATCAATAATCTTTTTCAGATTCGCGAAAAAAGCTACACCGAAGAGAATTTAAGAAATGTTTTAAATGCATCTTTTGATAAAGCCGATGAGCTTAACCGTGATTTCAACGATTTGGTTTATGAAGCCACAGAGGAAATTCTGAACAGCATTTGTTCGGATTATCTGAAGCTCAGACCGAAATTCCCCGAATTTCCTTCAGAGGAACATACAATTAACAGCTATAAAGATTTATTTGAACACAAAATTATTAATGAAAAGCCAACTGTAATAAAGCTTGAAAGAACTATTTTAAGCAGTGAAAAGCTTGTAGGAATTAATGTTATTGATTCTATTAACCGCTCTTTAACTAAATCAATTAATAATTTCAATTCCGAATTCAGCGCGTTTTTGAACTCCTGGAAAACATTTATCAATCAGTGCCATAAAACGCTTATTGATAAAAAGGAAGTATTAGAGTTTATCGACAAAAAGGTTTCTTCTATTGATGTTAAGCTCAACGCTTTGGAATACGGAATTAATTCCGATATAAACAGATTAAATAACGCTATAAGCATTGTGGAGGAGTGTGATTAATATGTATTGCATCAAATGCGGAAAAGCACTTCCTGACGGAACCAGATTCTGCAATTCCTGCGGAACGCCGGTCAGAAGTGTAATTAATTCAACGCCCTCACAGAAAAAGAAATGCGGCAAGTGCTTAAATGAATACAGCAATGAATACATTTTTTGCGAAAACTGCGGAACTCTTTTGAAATCAGTTCCAATGGGATATTTCAACAATTACTGCATTTTAAGACTTTCAGCTGTTGCATTTTTTCACGGCACTTCCATTTCTTTAAACCCGCAGGCAACAGGACTTCTTTCCTTTTTCAATGACAGAATAGAATTTTTTCCGGCCGGATATCAGCATTCACAGCAGGCTCAGCAGCCAAATTTAAAAAACAACGCATTTGGAAAGTATTACTATAAAGATATGTCCGCAGCAGCTGCAGGAAAAGGCATTGCAATCCCTTATGTAACAATCTATATGAAGGACGGAAGGGCTTTCTCTTTAGCAAGAATTGCATCAAGCGTTTCAACTATTTTAATGATAATAAATAATCATATTACAGAAAAATAGTAAAAAGAATATTAATATAAAGAAAGGAAAAATCAATGCAAAGCAACTATCAAAACTACCAAAGCATGGTAACCTCTGTTACCACGGGCATCACTCAGCTTGACGGGGTTTGCCGTCATCTTTCCATGGATGCCCAAGCCGACGAACTTAAGAGTATCGGCGACAGACTAAAGAATCACATTTTTTCAGTCGGAATTATGGGCGAATTCAAGCGCGGAAAGAGCACCGTTATCAACGCTCTGCTTGGAAGCAGCATTGTTCCCTCAGACATTATGCCCTGTTCCGCAACCCTCAACTATGTTAAATGGGACGCTTCAAAGCATGCAGAGGTTCGTTTTAAAGACGGAACAAGCAAAAGTGTTTCAGTTGAGGAACTTAGCAACTACATAACAAAAATAACCGAAGAATCCGAAAAGCTTGCCGAAAACGTTGAGGATGCAACGGTTTATTATCCCTGCCCGTTTTGTCAGAACGGCGTTCAGATTATTGACACCCCGGGTCTTAACGATGACGAAAGAATGAACGCAATTTCTGAAAGCGTTATCCCGATGCTCGATGCAATAATTATGGTAACCGTTCCGGGCTCACCCTTCGGAATGAGCGAAGCTGAATTCGTAAGAAATAAGATTATGACGAGCGACCTCGGAAGAATCATTTTTGTTGTCAATAAGATTGACACGGTTGATGAGGACGAGCGCGAAAGACTTATGAATCATTTTAAAGAAAAAATCAAATCAAGCGTTCTTGGAAAAATGAAGGCTGTTTACGGTGAGGATTCAGAAGAGTTCAAGTCTGCAAAGGATAAGCTTGCAGGAATAAGAATTATCGGCGTTTCAGCAAAGCAGGCCCTCAAAGGAAAAATGACTAACAATCCCGAGCTTATCGAGGAAAGCGGCTTCAATGAATTTGAAAAAATGCTTTCACATCTCCTCACAGATGAGCGCGGCTTGCTTGAATTGATTCATCCTGTTAATCAGATTGTTTCAACAGGAAAAACCTCGCTCGAAATGATTGAAACTCGCGTTAATGCGCTTGAAATGGATTTGGAAGAATTTGAAAAGGTTCAGAAAGAATCCATTGAAAAAATCAGAGAAACAAGAAAAAAGAAAAAAGACGAAATTGAACTTCTCAAATCAAAGGGAAAAACTCTTTATACTGACCTTCTTCCCGATGTTCAGGCAGCTTATGACGATGTTAGCAATGATGTTTTTGATTATATCAACGGAATAGATATTACAGAGGATAACATTAAGGATAAAGCTTCCCTGACAGCTTTTTCAGAAACCGTAGGAAAAGATTTACAGCAAAAGATTGAGGACTCTTTTTCACTTGCAACCGAAAGACTTACAAACAGAGTTGACGATCAGCTCGGCAGCGATGTTCAGGCTCTTCAGGGCTTTAATGAAGAATTCAATGCCATGATAAGCGATATCAGAATGGATATCAGCGTTAATACATCTGACGGTGCTTTGGGAAGCTCTGTTAAGGATTCTCTGATTGATGCAGGTGTTATGCTCGGTTCGATAGTTGTATTCGGCAGTGCATTACCCGGAGTCGGCGGACTTATTTCTGGATGGAGAGACCACGGTATGAAGGGTGCTGTTGTTGGCGGACTCGGCGGACTCGGAGTCGGAATGCTTGCCGCAACACTATTAACGCCGATTGGAATAGGCGCTATTCCCTTCCTGCTTATAACAGGTGTTGCTTCAACACTGGGCGGAAAAGCAATAACAAACTTCTTCTTCGGAAAGAAAGAAAGACCGTCGGGAGGCGGAAACTCACCTGAAGCTATCAGAAATCAGCTTTATGACGCAGCTCAGCAGGCTATAGATAAAGCCAAGGAAGAAAAAACTCTTGAAAACTGGCTTAAGGATTTCTGTGAGCAGTCCTATGATTCAGTTGCAGATAATATTGACCAGGAATGGGAAAACACCCTTGTTACACTTGAGGGAAGCCTTTCTCAGATTGAGGCTGACATCAAAATGAACGAGGCAAATAAGGAAAATATGGTTAAAACAATGGAAGGCTATATTCAAACAATTAAAACTGTTGTTGATGAGGTTAGCCCCATTCAGATAAAGCTTAATTCAGCATTGAATCAGAATCAGTGAAATAATAGTTATTAAGAAAGAGTGATAAAAATGGTTAAAAACGCAACTTTGGCAAATACGCCGCTTGAAGATATCAACTGCAACTTTGCTGAATATGTTAAGCAAAAGAAAATGGCACTTTCAACCCATATGAGCGGAAACGGTCTGCCCGACTATGCTTTCAGTATGGATTTTGAATACCGCAAAAAGCTCGACGCAGTACCCGGACTGTTTAAAAATCTCAGAAGATGCCTAATGCCCACAATTCAGAAGGAATACAACAAATATCTTATGAGCGGTGTTAAGGCAACTCCTGCTCAGTTCAGTGAAATATATCAGATGGGATGCGATTGTGCAAAAATACTCGGAATCGGCGTTCCAAATATAGTAGTTGTTCCAAGCATTGGCGGTGATGAATTCAACGCTTGTTCCTATTGCGTTGACGATCAGGAGCCCTTAATTCTTGTAACAGGACTTATGGTTCAAAGAATGACCCCCGGTGAATTAAAAGCAATTATCGGTCACGAATGCGGTCATACCCACAATAATCACGGAATATATCAGACTGCAGCAAGCTATATTGCAATGTACGGTGTAGCCGGTTTAATTAATATTACGGGATTAAGTCAGATAGCAGGCTTAATGACAGCAGGTGTTCAGGTATTGATGAATATGTGGAGCCGTGCAGCAGAAGTTTCTGCAGACAGAGCAGCAATGATATGCTGCGATTCTCTTGAAGATGCATATAATGCAAACAAAAAGCTTGCATACGGCGGTGCAAACATTTCGGGAACGGTTGATATAAACCTGAATATTGATGAACTGAAAAAACAGCTTGAGGTTATCGAAAACAGCCCTTACAGATTTAACGAGCTGTACGACAATCATCCGATTGCTGTCAGAAGAGTTTTCGCAGATTTGGAATTTTCAAAATGTGAAACACTTTATTCCTGGAGACCTGATTTGAAACAGCCCGGAATTAAACTTCAGAGCAGAGAAACAACAGATAATGCCTGCAAGAAAATTGTTGGCGTTGCAAAATCAAAGGAGGGCAGATAATAATGATTGACGAAAGAATATCATATGATGGCGAAGAGGTTGTTCGTATACTTGAATCAGGACTGGATAAGCTCAATCAGATTCGTTACGACAGCAAATACAGAGCCCTGCTTGGCAACAGAGTTATTGATAAACTCAATCATTGGGATGAAGTTATCCGCCAGCAGAAAAACGAGCCCTTGACAATCGTTGTTTGCGGAGAATTTAAGCGCGGAAAATCAAGCCTAATAAACGCACTTTTAAACGAAGATATTGTTACAACCGATATAACAACCGAAACAATAACCGTTAACAAGGTTTGCTACGGACCTCATTCAAACGAAATTGTTCTTTCGGGCGGAAAAAGAATAAAGCTCAGCGACGATGAACTTAAATCGGAAAAGCTGCGCGAAATACTTAAAAGCTCTGAAGGCTCAAATCAGCTTATTTTGAAGCGTCCTAACGAATTCTTGAAGAGCGCAACAATTATTGATACTCCCGGTCTCGGCGACAGCCTTGCAGATTTTTCGGAAGATGTTGCAAACGCACTTAAAATGGCGGATGCAGTTATATATGTTTTCTCTATTGCATATCCGCTTTCAATCCAGGAGCAGTTTTTCATCAAAACCTGTATTCTTCCTCAGAAATATACAGATTTCGTTCTTGTTGGAAACTATTCGGATTTGATTGAAAATGAAAGTGATTATATCCGCTCAAAGGAAACTGTTGCAAGAAAAATTGCAGACATTATTCCCGATGCAGACCCCATTCTTGTAAGTGCGCTTGATGAACGCAACAAACAGCTTTCGGCAAAGCGCCCGAATGAGGATATGAAGGATATCCTTGACACAGCATTTGAACAGCTCAGAGAAAAGCTTACAACTCTTCTTGAGGATAAGAAGGATTTTGTTATTCCCGACAGAGTTCAGCGAATGATTTCCGCTTTATTAACCGATATCGGCAAGGAAACTGATGCAATCGAACAAGGTCTTAAGCTTGATTCTCAGCAGGCAAAGGAAGAAATTAAAAAGAATAAGGAAATCAAAGAAATCAGAATTGAGGAACAAGAAAGCATTTCCAAAATGATTGATAAGAAATGTGAGCTTTATCGCTCTGAATCCGTTGGCTGGATTGATGAAATTATCAATTTAATGGAAAAGGATGCAGATACATTGCTTTCAAGGGTTACTGCAGATGACATCAAGCGTTTTTATGCCATTTTCTGCGTTGAAACTCTTCAGGAAGCATTCAACAAATGCTCTGAAAACTTCTTATCAGTTATTTATGATGAGCTTGCAGTTATCTCGCCCGAATTAACAAAGGAATTTTCCTTTGATTCTGCATTGATTTCCCCGAAATTCATATTTGAAGTAAACAACGCAACCTTTACAACCGGCGATAAGCTTGCATTTGCAGGCGATGTTGTTGCAAACGCAGCAGGAGTCGGACTTGTTTCAATCGTAACCAATTATATCGGCGGTATTGCAAGAGAAAAAGAGATAGAAAAACAGACCCCAGATTATGTTGCTTCAATCAAAAAGCAGTTAAACGGTCTTCACCTCAGCGTTGTTCCTACTCTTTCAAAGGAATACAAGGCGCTTTCAGAGCGCGCTAAAGAGCAGATTCTTGCATACTTTGAAAATGAAATTCAGGATCTTGATAATGCTGTTGAGCAGGCTATTTCGATTTCAGGCCGCGACGAGCAGACTAAAGAGGAAATCCGTGCAGCAGTAAGCTATATGAACGGAATTATGAATGATCTGGCAAATAATCTTAACTAATCAAAAGCAAAAAACGAAAGAGAGGAATCAATATGGGTGGATTTACAGTTGACGGCTGCGGAGCAACAGATAAGTTTTATCCTATAAAAGGCCTTGGCATATATACTTGCCCTAACTGTGGAAAACAAACTGAATTCACTTTGGATGAGGTTAAAAGAAAAATCAGCGTTTTCTATATTCCGACTGCAACAGTTTCGGTAAAATATGCAATTATGTGCAAAAAATGTGAGCGCGGCAGTTATATAACCGAAGATGAGAAAAACGCAATTCTCTACGGAAACAGCACCGTTAGTATTGATAAGGACGGCATTGTTGTTAAGAGCAATAATCCCAAAAAAACAAATACAAATAAAACAACGGATAGCTCAAAAAGTAACACTCATACGGATTCAAAATCTTCAAAATCACCGTCAGATTCATCAACTAAAAACTGTCCTAAATGCGGTGCAGAGCTGCCAAAGGAAGCATCATTTTGTTATATATGCGGACTGAATATTAAGGAATATGAGGAAAAGCAAAAAGAGGATGAAAAAGCAAAGAAAAGCTATCTTTGTCCTAGCTGCGGCAATGAGCTGCCCGAAAATGCTATGTTCTGCTGGAAATGCGGATTGAATCTTGACGAAGCCAAAGGCGACGATGATTCAGTTTCGCCCCCGGTTGAACCCGAACCGATTGAACCCGAACCGATTGAACCGGAACCGATTAAACCCGAGCCGGTTAACACCAATACGGTTAAGTCCAATACGGTTGTAATGCCTCAGAAAAAATATTGCCCGAAATGCAATATGTTTTATATTAAAACAAAAGAGAGATGCACAATCTGTTCCGGTGAATTAATACTTAAATAACAAAAGAAAGGATATCGCAATGATATCCTTTCTTTATTATCCCCTATCGAAAGCTCCACCGGGGCTTTCTCCCAATCGCGCCACATTTTGCTGCGCGATTGGAGTTCGTTTCAAGTCCTGTTTTTATCATATTAAAATATGGATAGCTCCACAAAGAGCTATCCATATTTTGGTGCGAGTAACAGGACTTTCTTCTCAACTATCGAACAGTCCACCGGACTGTTCTCCCAATCGCGCCACATTTTGTTGCGCGATTGGAGTTCGTTTCAAGTCCTGTTTTTATCATATTAAAATATGGATAGCTCCACAAAGAGCTATCCATATTTTGGTGCGAGTAACAGGACTTGAACCTGCACATCGGGAGATACTAGATCCTAAATCTAGCGCGTCTGCCAATTCCGCCATACTCGCATATTTAGTTTTCATTCAACAGCTGAGTTTAAACTGTTACGACACGCGGTACTCTTGCGTTAGTTATTACCGATGCGGATACTTGTACCGCATCGGAGAGGAAAAACATTCGGAGTGATTATTAATATATTGCTCATTTCACACAATAAAGAGCAATATATTTCAATCACGCAGGATGTTTTGACGAGCGCCATACTCGCATATTTAATTTTCATTCAACAGCTGAGTTCAAACTGTTACGACACGCGATACTGTTGAAAGCTTATTGAATTGCTTTGTTATTCTATCATTTTATATTTGCTTTTTCAAGTGTTTTTTACTTGTTCTTTTTGGCAAGGGCAGAGATTTCGGGGAATTTGCTGTTTATATATTCATATCCGTTTTCACTATGAGGGATAAGGCAGTTTGAGCAATCCTTTATTTTCTTTTCGGTATAGGTGAAATTGCCGCCGCAGTTTTCGCCGAGGGCATACAGGGGGCAGTAGCAGAAAAGGCAGTTGAAATAATCGGTGCTTTTAACCTTATGGCACGGGAAATATTCGCAGTTTTTATTTTGAAAATAGCTGTGGTTTTCTTTCATTTTCATCCTTCTTTTTCGTCATACAAAATGCGGCTGCATATACTGCCTCTGCGCCGTAGGCATTAAGAACATACGCGCATTCGTTGAGGGTGCTGCCCGTTGTTTTGATATCGTCTATAATTAAAACGGTTTTGCCAATAACGCTTGCGCTTTCGTTCAAATCAAATGAGCCTCTGAGGTTAATTCTTCTCTGTTTTGCGCTGCTCTTTTTCTGCTGCGGCGTTGCCTTTATTTTTAATACCAGCTCGGCACATTCAACATTCATCCTTTTTGAAATTCCCTCTGCGAGAAGCCTTGCCTGATTATATCCCCTTTTGTTTTCCTTCTTCTTTGTTATGGGAACATAGGTTATGAAGTCAAAATGAATATCCTTATAATACTCTGAAATGTGCTCAAAAATACACTCTGCCATTTCGTCTGCAAGCTCGCTGTAGCCTGAATCCTTAAACCTGTTTACGCCTGCTGCAACGCTGCCTTCATAATAATACGGCGCAATAACCGCCTTGAATTCGGGCGTTCTTTCATTTGGCAAGCACTTACACTCGCTTTTAGGCGCTCCGCACTTTTTGCACAGCTCGCCGCTTATTCTCTTTCTGTTATCGCACTCATCACAGAGCTTTTTATCAAGCAGAATAACCTCTCCGCAAAGCCCACATCTTTTTGGAAACAGTGCATATGCAAGAGTTATCAGCGCTTCTTTAATCATACTGTTAACAGCGGCGCAACTTTGTTATATTTTGTTTCGCCGATTCCTTTGATATTTTGTATTTCGCTTACATTCCTGAACTGCCCTATTTGCTCTCTGTAGGCAACTATTGCAAAGGCATCCTTCTTTGACAGCCCCTCAACCTTTGCCAGCTGTTCCTCGCTTGCGGTGTTGATGTTAACGGGATATTTAATCTCTTCTTCCTCTGTGTAAGCAGCTGCACTTTTTGAATCAGCGCCGACGCTGTTATCATAAACCCTCGGTGCGCTCAGAGATACATAAAGCATAATTCCTGCAAGGATAAGAAAAACTATTCCTATCATAACAAAGCTTTGCTTTTTATCGCTTTTCATATCTCTTACCCTTTTTGCCCTTATTGGGCTTATAGTTCTTTTTAGGCGGCGCTTTATGCTGATTTAGTGAAGAATTAATCAGACATTTATCGCCGTTTCCGATTAAATCGAAGCGTTTTGCACGCTTTAACGCCTCTTCGACAAGTGCTTTGTTTTTAGGATTATAGTATTGCAGAAGAGCGCGTTGAAGCGCTTTATCGTGGGGCGTTTTAGCGCAGTAAACCTCCTGCATTGTATAAGGGTCAAGCCCTGTGTAATACATTGTTGTTGAAATTGTTCCCGGGGTTGGATAGAAATCCTGAACCTGCTCGGGACGGATGTGCCTCTTCTTAAGAAAAACAGCAAGCTCAATAGCATCATCAAGCGTTGAGCCGGGATGGCTTGACATAAGATAGGGCACAAGATACTGCTCTTTATTTATCTCACCCGTATACTTGAAATATCTTTGTGAGAAATCGATATATGCTTCTATATGGGGCTTGCCCATTTTATCAAGCACCGCAGCGCTGCAATGCTCGGGTGCAACCTTGAGCTGACCCGAAACATGATGCTCAACAAGCTCTCTGAAAAAGGTATCATCCTTATCCTGAAGAAGATAGTCGTATCTTATTCCCGAACGGATAAAAACCTTCTTAACCTTCGGAAGAGCGCGCACGCTTCTTAAAATATCAAGATACTCGCTGTGGTCTGCTTCAAGGTTTTTACATGGCTTTGGTGCAAGGCATTTCTTGCCCTTGCAAAGTCCGTGCTCCTTCTGATATTCACAGGAAGGCTTTCTGAAATTCGCGGTAGGTCCGCCAACATCGTGGATATATCCCTTAAAAGACGGCATTTCAGTCAGCTTCTTCGCCTCTTCAATAATGCTCTGCTTGCTTCTTGTTGTTACATATCTTCCCTGATGAAAAGCAATGGAACAGAAATTGCATGCGCCGAAGCAGCCGCGGTTATGAGTTATTGAAAATTCAACCTCCTGAATGCCGGGAACGCCGCCCTCCTTTTCATAGTTCGGGTGGTAAGCCCTCTGATAAGGCAGTGAATACACCCAGTCAAGCTCCTCGGTTGTGAGCGGCGGCATTGGCGGATTCTGAACAATCATAAGCTTGCCGTGCTTTTGCTTAATCGCCTTGCCTCTTATATGGTCCTGCTCATCCTGCTGAATGCGCGATGCCTTTGCGTATTCGCTTTTTGACGCTTTAACATTATCAAACGAGGGGCATTCAACGCCCGTATACGGTGTTTCGCGAACATCAACGGCATACGAGGTTCCCCTGATATCGTGAAGGTCGCTAACGCTTTCACCGCCGTCGAGCCTCTGCGCCATTTCTATAATCTGATTCTCGCCCATTCCGTAAATCAGCAAATCGGCTTTTGATTCAATGAGTATGCTCGGCTTAACCTCGTCATCCCAGTAATCATAGTGTGCAAATCTTCTCAGCGAGGCTTCAAGTCCGCCGATAATAACGGGCACATCGGGATAAATGCGCTTAACTGCATTTGAATATACGCTTACTGCCCTGTCGGGTCTTTTGCCCATAACGCCGCCTGCTGTATATGCATCAACAGAGCGCTTTTTCTTTGCAACGGTGTAGTGAGCAACCATTGAATCGATGTTTCCGCTTGTTATCAGAAATGCAAGGCGAGGTTTTCCGAAACGAACAAAATCAGCCGTGCTATGCCAGTCGGGCTGGCTTAGTACGGCTACTTTAAATCCTTTTGCTTCAAGAACTCTTGTTATTATGGACGCGCCGAAAGAGGGATGGTCTACATAAGCATCGCCCGTTATATAAACGAAATCAACCTCATTCCATCCTCTTTCAAGCATATCCTTTTTGCTAATGGGAAGAAAACTGTTCATTAAATGTCGTATAAATCTTCGCTTTCGTCTGATGAGTCTTCGATTTCAACTGTGTCGTCAAGGCTCATCTGCTCTGTGTTTTCACTTGTGAATTCGATATTTCCGTTTGCCTGCATCTGAACCCACTGCTGACGGTTGATTCGAATTTCTCTTGACTTAGCGCCGTCCTGAGGTCCGATAATTCCCTTTTCTTCAAGCTGGTCCATAATCTTGGAGCCCCTCGAATATCCAACCCCGAGCTTTCTTTCAAGGAAGGAGGTTGAAGCTCTTTGATTTTCAAGAATAACGTCAACAGCCTTTTCAAACAACGGGTCGAGCGCTTCATCGCTCTCACCCTCGGTAAACGGTGACGCAGCTCCCTTTTCCTGAGCGGCTTTATTATCGATTTCCTTCTGAATTTCTTCGCTGTATTCGCTTTCACCCTGCTTTCTTATGAAGTCGCAGAGCTTTTCAATTTCTTCATCGCTCACATAGCAGCCCTGAACACGAAGGGGCTTGCTTTCGCCTATCGGTGAATAGAGCATATCGCCGTAGCCGAGAAGCTTTTCAGCGCCGCTTGCATCAAGAATTGTTCTTGAATCTATCTGCGATGAAACAGTGAGCGCAATTCGTGAGGAAATATTAGCCTTGATAAGACCCGTGATTACATCAACCGAAGGTCTTTGAGTCGCAATAACAAGGTGCATTCCTGCTGCACGAGCCATCTGTGCAAGACGGCAGATTGAATCTTCAACCTCCTTGGGTGCAGCCATCATAAGGTCTGAAAGCTCGTCGATGAATATAACAATCTTCGGCATCGGCTCCATATCATCGTGCTTCTTGCAAAGATTATTATAGCCTTCAATATTTCTAACACCCGTATCAGAGAAGGTCTGATATCTCTTAAGCATTTCAGACACTGCCCAGCCCAACGCACCCGAGGCTTTTCTCGGGTCTGTTACTACGGGGACAAGCAGATGCGGAATGTTTTCATATTTTGAAAACTCAACCTTTTTCGGGTCAATCATAAGTAGCTTAACATCCTTGGGGCTT
>SVQE01000048.1 GCA_015065505.1 Oscillospiraceae bacterium | reverse complement strand
TCAACATATGTATCGGTAGTGTCCCTTGTTGTTCCTGCAATATCAGAAACGATAGCTCTGTTAAGTCCGCTGATTTTATTAACAAGCGAGGATTTACCAACATTCGGCTTTCCGATTATAGCAACATTGATAATCTCTTCATCCTCTTCCTCGCTTTCTTCGCTCTGCTCGGGAAGAAGTCTTATAACCTCATCAAGCAAATCACCGGTTCCGTGGCCGTGAACGGATGAAACTGCAAACGGATCGCCCAGACCTAAATTATAGAATTCATAAAATTCCGGGTCTGTTTCACCGATTTTATCGCATTTATTAACGCATAAAACAATGGGCTTTCCGCTTTTTTGCAGCATTGAAGCTACTTCATAGTCGCTTGCAACAACACCGCTTCTGATATCTGTTACAAGTATAATAACATCCGCTGTATCAATGGCAGTTTCAGCCTGAGCGCGCATCTGAGAGAGAATAATATCGCTTGTATCGGGCTCAATACCTCCCGTATCAACAAGCAAAAACGAATGGTTAAGCCATTCACAATCGCCGTATATTCTGTCCCTTGTAACACCCGGCGTGTCATCAACAATAGAAAGCCTTGTGCCTATTAACTTATTAAAAAGAGTTGATTTGCCAACGTTTGGTCTGCCAACGATGGCAACAACGGGCTTAGCCATAATCTCACCCCTTTATTTATAATCAAAAACAATGGCGGCTTAATGAATAAGCCGCCAAACATCAAAATAATTAGTCTTTGCTGATTACTTCTTTACCGTTATAATAACCGCAGTTATCACATACTCTGTGCGGAACTGTATATGCTGAACAATTCGGGCACTTTACGAGTGTAGGAGCGTTTAACTTCCAAACGCTTGAACGTCTTTTATTCTTTTTTGCCTTTGAAGTTCTTCTTGCAGGTACTGCCATGATGTTTCCTCCTTATTCTTGATCAAGAAGCTGTAAAAGAGCCGCCATACGCGGGTCAACTTCTTTTTCACAGCTGCATTTTCCCTTGTTTAAATTCTTTCCGCACTTCGGACATAATCCTTTGCAATCCTCGCTGCAAAGCATTTTTTGCGGAAGATAAAGCTGAATTTCCTGATAAACATAATCGTCTAAATCAAACAGGTTGTTTTCAACGATTACAAAGTCATCAAAATCATCATCTTCATTTTCAAGCTTCTGAACAACAATCTTATTGATGTTGAAGCTGTAGTTTCTTTCGAAATCCTCGGCACATCTGTCGCACACACCAAAGAAATCGAATGAAATACTAAGGTCTAAATAAACAACATCAGCTTTACAATAAGCACGTCCCTTAACCTCAGCACCGTTTTTGAGTGGTTTGTAGGTGCTGTATTCAAAATCATCAAGGGAAATCCTTGTGTCGATTTCTATAACTTCGTTGTCAAAGTTAAACAGATTAGTAAAGTTAAGCTGCATAAATAACCACCTTTAAGATTGCAGTAAATATTATATATATAAGAAATGGTTTTGTCAATACTAAAATTATCAATAAATAAAATAAACGCACGCTTATTCAGCGTGCGTTACTCAGTTTATATCTCTTCGCAGAAATCAAAGATTTCAACAGGAAGCTCTTCCTTATCACAGCTGATTGTGAAATAGAAGTTAATATCAGTTGCATTGCTGAGATTAACAAGCATCTCAAAGAACTGAGGAAGCTTCTCATATTCTCTGCCTACAATTTTAAATGTTGCATCAACAAGAATGTCTGTAACATCGTAGTTACCTGCGCAGATACCTGCAAGATAACCGTAGAATGCTTTATGTCCTCTGATTGCGTATGTATCAGTTTCCAAAAGACGAGCTCTTGAAGAAACATCATATGTTAATTTAGGTTCTTTTTCAACGCAAACAACATTTCCGTCTGAATTCTCAACACAAAGATTAACAAGGTCAATAAGTTTCTTTGTTTTTCCTGAGCCTTTGTTTCCGATGATAAGTTTGATCATTTTAAATCCTCCTAAGTGGGTGTTCTATTTACAAATATTATACTAACACAAACCCAAGCGTTTTTCAAGTTTTTCTTTTTCATTTTCATATCCGGGTTTTCCGAGAAGCGCAAACATATTCTTTTTATAGCTTTCAACACCCGGCTGATTAAAGGGATTAACCCCGAGAATATAGCCTGAAACAGCGCAAACCTTTTCGAAGAAATAAATGAGTCTGCCTATATTTTCTTCATCAATACTATCAGCCTCTATAATAAGATTCTGAACGCCGCCGTCGGTATGAGCAAGAAGTGTTCCGAGTCTTGCCTTATCGTTTACAACACTCATTTTCTCGCCTGCAAGGAAGTTGAGTCCGTCGATATTGCCTTCCTGCTCATCAATGATGTATTCACTCTGAGGAGCTTTGAAGTTTATAACAGTTTCAAACATCAGCTCTGAGCCGCTTTCCTGAATATACTGACCAAGTGAATGAAGGTCGGTTGAAAATACGCAGGATGTCGGGAAAAGTCCTTTGCCGTCCTTGCCCTCGCTCTCGCCGAAAAGCTGCTTTAACCATTCATTAAACATTGCCATTGAAGGCTCAAAGGATACGAAGCACTCAAGCTTTTTGCCCTTATTATAAAGAATGTTTCTTACTGCAGCATACTTCAAAACATCGTTGCTGTTTAAATCAGAAGAGCTGTAATCATTCATTGCATCGCAGGCGCCCTGAATAAGAGCATCAATATCTATTCCTGCAACAGCGATAGGAAGAAGGCCAACAGCAGTTAAAACAGAATATCTTCCGCCAACATCATCGGGTACAACAAAGGTTTCATAGCCTTCCTTATCTGCAAGCTCTTTAAGAGTTCCCCTCGCCTTATCTGTTGTGCAGAAAATTCTCTTTGCTGCTTCTTCCTTGGAATACTTTGAATTAACAAGCTCTCTGAACACTCTGAAAGCGATAGCGGGCTCTGTTGTTGTTCCGCTCTTTGAAATAACATTAACACAGATATCTTTTCCCTCACAAAGCGAAACAATCTCATTAAGTGAAGTCGGGCTGATTGAATTTCCGATAAAGAAAATCTGCGGTGTGTCTTTTGCTAAAAGATTATAATTTGAAGATTTGAGTGCTTCAATAACTGCTCTTGCGCCAAGATATGAACCGCCGATTCCGATAACAATCAAAACCTGAGAATTATTCTTGATATATTCTGCAGCCTTCTTGATTCTTTCAAATTCCTCTTTATCATAATCCTGAGGAAGTGAGGTCCATCCTAAGAAGTCGTTTCCCTCACCTGTTTTATTTTCAAGAGTTTTCAGCGCTTCAATGGCGCTGTTATTAATCTCATCAAAATCTTTTTGAGTAACTAAATCAGAGTATTTACAGTCAAATTTTACAGACATAATGTATCTCCTTAATTTTATAGGAACTTATTCTACTACATATTGATAAAAAAATCAATACTAATCTATATATAATATTTTTCATTATATTTTACTTAGCAAATCCTTAAAAACATCACTTAATGTTATTCTTGAAATAGAGTTCGGGGATACAAGCTTAATTTCTCCAATCTGATTTTTTCCGTTCATTACTTTAATACTTCCGAGTTCATCATTTTTGCCAATGGGTGCATTAACCTTTTTAAGAATATCGTATTCATAAGATATATTCTTATTTCCCTTTTCAACCACTATCTTATCAAAGCCCGAGGTAATCGGAGTTATTTCCTTAAAATATCCGTTGTTCACCTTAACCGAGGTTATTTGTTCCTTATCAATTTCGGGCGTTATTGCTTCAAAATTATTGAAACCGTAGTCAAGCAATTTACAGGCTGTATCAAATCGCTCGTCGCTTGTATCACTTTTCAAAACTACTGCCACAAGATTAAAATCATCCCTTGAAGCTGTTGCAGATATACAAAAGCCTGCATTAGAAGTAGTTCCCGTTTTAAGTCCTGTAATTCCGTTATATGTATTTATTAACTTGTTTGTGTTGTTTAATTCTGTTTCGCCGTTTCTCAGGCTGTCGAGCCAGATTGTTGTGTATTTCTTTATCTCGTCGTGTTTCATAACTTCGCACGATATCAAAGCCAAATCATAAGCACAGGAATAATGATTCTTTGTTGTGTCATCAAGTCCGTTTGAGTTTTCAAAATGAGTGTTCTTGCAACCAATCTCCTCAGCTCTTTCGTTCATCATATCAACAAATTGTTCGTGTGAACCGCCGACATACTCAGCAAGGGCTGCACATGCATCATTTGCACTTGCAATAACAACAGCTTTCAGCAGCTCTTCAACGCTCATCTTTTCTCCTTCTTCAAGCCAAATCTGAGAACCGCCCATTGAAACTGCATATTTTGAAGCAGAAACCTTGTCGGAAAGTTTAATACTTCCCTCCTCCAATGCTTCAAGAATTAAAAGCACAGTCATTATTTTTGTTACTGATGCAGGAGATAAATGCTTCGTTTCATTCTTTTTATATAGTATTTGTTTATTATCCATACACATAAGTATTGCCGATTCAGCTTTAACTTCTTTTTCATTCATTTTAGGTTGGGCAAATGCAGTACTGCAAAATGTTAAGGGAATTAATAATGCCAGAATAATGCTTAATGTTTTTCTCATTTAAATCACCATTTATTAATATTCTTTAAGTGTTGTAATAATGATTTAGTTTTGATATAATATTTAAAACTTTTTTCGGAGGAAGAAAATGAAAGCTGCTTTTTACACACTTGGCTGCAAGGTTAATCAGTATGAAACAGAATATATGAGCGAGCTTCTCAAAAATGCAGGCTTTGATATTGTATCAGCTAACGATGAAGCAGATTACTATATTGTTAATTCCTGCACTGTTACTGCAACAGCAGACCAGAAAACAAGGCAGAATGTGCGTAAACTAAAAAGAAAGCATCCGAATTCAACTGTTATTTTGACAGGCTGTATGCCACAGGCTTTCCCCGAACAATCAATAGCTCTTAAGGAAGCGGACATCATTTTCAGTAACAAGAATGATGCAGATATTCTAAGTTTAATTAATCAATACAACATAGATAAAAACAGAATTGTAAATATTGAAACTCACAGCAAGGGCGACGAGTTTTCTAAATGCTCAATAAGCAGGTTTTCAGAAAGAATAAGGGCGTTTGTCAAAATTGAGGACGGATGCGACAGATATTGTTCATACTGTATTATTCCTAAATCAAGAGGCTTCGATCGTTCAAAAGACCCTAAAGACTTAGCGCTTGAAATAGAATCTCTTGCCAATAACGGAATTAAAGAAATTGTACTTGTCGGGATTAATCTTTCGTCTTACGGAAAGGGTTTTGATTACAACATTGTTGATGCAGTTAGAATCTGTGCAGAAAACGAAAAGATAAAAAGAGTTCGTTTAGGTTCACTTGAGCCCGACCATATAACAGACGAAATAATAGAAGGACTTTCAAACATTCCGAAATTCTGTCCGCAATTTCACATTTCTCTTCAAAGCGGATGCGATAAAACGCTGAAGGAAATGAATAGACATTATTCGTCAAGTGAATACAAAGAGTTTTGCACCAAACTCAGAAACACCTTTTTAGATGCAACTTTAACAACAGATGTTATGGTTGGATTCAACAACGAAAGTGAAGAAGATTTTGAAGAATCCTTGAACTTTGTTAAGAGCATAGAGTTCGAGAAAGTTCACGTTTTCCCCTACTCCGAAAGAAAAGGAACATTGGCATCCACTAAGGGCGACAATGTTTCAAAGGAAGAAAAGGAACGACGCGCATCAATAATGATAAACGAAACAAACAAAATCCGAGCAGAGTTCTGCAAATCGTTAATCGGAAAAAGAGAATTAGTTCTTGTTGAAAATATGATAGAACCTAATGTTTATCAGGGATACACAAAGAACTATATTCCAATCAGATTTGAATACAGCAAAGATATAATCGGAGAAGAAAGAGAAGTTAAAATCATTGATTTCAACTGTGATTCGGATGTGTGTTTCGGATTGCTTTAATCATATTTTCAACCTCTTTTGAGCACTTTTCATCACTCAAAGAGGAATAAGAGAACACATAAAAACCTTTAATATCATCTAATTTTGCAAGGTAGTTTATCTGCCTTGCAATTATATTTTGTGAGGTTTTGAATTCGTTAATTGCCTCGTCGTTATTCTGTGAAGCATACTTATCTTTTTTACCGCATTTATAGAGAGGAAGTCCGACATATAAATCTTTATTTGTAAACTCAATCCACTTCTTAACAGTAAACATAAAGGGTTGATGAATATTTTTGAAACCAAAATAAATCTGCGGACAAATGCTGTCGCAATATTCCTCTTTGCTCGCCCAGCTTTTAACATCCGCATACAGATTATTATAATTATTCTTAACATCCGAAGCAGGACTGATGCAGAATTCAATGTCTTTATTTTGCTGCTTAATTGCAGAGTTTACGTTTTTTATCATATCGCTTATACATTTTCTTCTGAAATCCGAAAGACTGCTCTCTTTGCCGAATTTCTTATATTCCGAAGAATCAATTTTCTTGCTCTTATCGGGATAGAAATAATCATCAAAATGAATAGAATCAACAGGATAGTTTTTAACTATTTCCTTTACTCCGTTAACAATTAACTTGGTAACATACTTTGAAGCAGGATTGAAGTAAATACCCTTTTCCGATACATAAACATTACTTTTAGTCTTATTCTTTTTAAACCATTTCTTTGCAATGTTATTATCACTCAACTTTTCAATTTCGTTATCCGAGCTCACTCTGTATGGGTTAATCCATGCTTCAATTCTCAGATTATTCGTTTTCGCACATTCACATATAATCTTCAAAACATCATACTTCAATTCCCCGCCCTGTTTCCCGAAACAGTATTTACTAACAGGAAAATATTCTGATTTATAAAACGCATCTGCAAAGGCTCTTACCTGAACTGTTACCGAATTGAAGCCCGTTTCATATAACTCTTTAAACACCTTATCAATATTTGTTTTAAATTCTTCTTCATCCCTGTCCCCTATCAATTCCCGAAGCTCGTAGTATGTTATCCATATTGATTTAATGTACTCTTTTTCTTGTTTATTAATAAAAGGCTGAGTAGTTGGGTTTTCAGTTTTGAGTTCATTTAAAGAACATCCGCAAAGAAATATTGAAAAAGACAAAAGTATTAATATTACTTTTTTCACTTGAACACTCCATTATTATGTAGTAATATATAATTAACATATTTGTGAGGTTATATTATGGAATACAGATTCGGTAATTCGATAAAGGTAAACGAACAGGGCTTAACTGAAGAGCTCACTTGTCCTCATTGTGAAAAGAAGGTTAGTTTTTCTGTATTTTCAAATACAGAGGGAAAGCTTGACGCATCCTTTCCGTTTTTCAAATCAGGAAATGTTTATGTTTTAATATGCCCTGAATGTGCTGCAGTTTACACAGTTGACAGCGATAAGGGAAAGCTTTTCACTAAGGGAGAGAAGCTTGCAATCGGCAACTTTGATTTAAAGGAGCCCGAAAAGTTTGAAGCTTGAATATCTGATATACTATTTTGCTTTCATCAATCTTGTTGGAATAATAGTTAATATCGCAGATAAGATAAAAGCAAAGCACAATAAATGGCGAATAAGAGAATCAACCTTATGGATAATCGGCATTCTTGGCGGAGCAACCGGCTCTTACATAACAATGCTTCTTATACGCCATAAAACCAAACACAAAAGCTTTATGCTCGGTATGCCTGTTTTGGCATTACTTAACATTGCAATGCTTATTTATCTATTTAAAATATGCCTGTGAATTCACAGGCATATTTTTTATAATATAATACAAATCAAGCCGCTGCAGCCTTCATTTATAACTCTTTCAATAGTTTCCCTGAATTTATCCCTTGCATCCTGAGGCATTCTGTATAGCTTATTATTCAAGCCCTCATTAACCAATGAATTGAGAGATTTTCCGAATATATTTGTGTCCCAGATTTCCGCAGGATTGTTTTCAAATTCTTTAAGCAGATAAACAACAAGCTCTTCGCTTTGAGATTCACTGCCGACAATCGGAGCAACTTCGGTGTATGTGTTGCACTTAATCATATGAATTGAGGGTGCGTGCGCTTTAAGTCTTACGCCGTATTTTCCGCCCTGCTTCATAATTTCGGGTTCTTCAAGTGAGAGCTCTTCAAGTGTTGGCATAACTATTCCGTAGCCCGTATTTTCAACCTGTTCAAGTGCTGATTCAATTCGTTTATACTTTGCCTTTGTGTCTGCAAGCTCGGAAATGTGATTCAGCAGGTCTTCTTCATTATTAATTTCTGCAGAGCATTTATCACTTATTATCTTAAACAGATAGGAATTATCAACATCAATATTGATTAAAACATTGCCGTTTGATAAATCAGCACTTGATACGGATGAAGCAAGCACATATTCATTTTCATTAAGACTTTCAGAAAAGCTGTAAGCAGAACGAACACTTGAAATATCAGAAGAATTATTCTTAACTGTTTGAACTATTGAATTTCTTAAATTATCGTCGCCGTCAAGCGATGAAAACCAGCAAGGAAGATTGATTCCGATTGAATTAATCGGGAATTCATAGAGAACATTAAGAAGTATTTCCTTAATTTCGTCCTCGTCAAGCTCAAGGCAGTTCACCGGAATAACAGGAACATTATATTTTTCACTCATTTCCCTGCTGAGTTCCTGAACGGCTTTGCTCCTTGGCTCAACGCTGTTCATCAGTACAACAAAGGGCTTATCAAGCTCTTTTAGTTCACTTATAACCCTTTCCTCTGCTTCCTCATATTCAGAGCGTTCTATAGAGCTTATAGAGCCGTCTGTAGTTACAACAAGACCAATTGTTGAGTGCTCCTGAATTACCTTTTTTGTACCTATTTCAGCAGCCATATTAAATGGTATTTCCTCTTCATACCAGGGTGTCATAACCATTCTTGGCTGGTCATCCTCTATATAGCCCTCGCTGCTCGGAACTATGTAGCCAACACAGTCAATCATTCTCACTTTCAAATGAATATTACCCTGCATTGAAATTTCTATTGATTCTTCGGGAATGAATTTAGGCTCCGTTGTCATTATTGTTCTGCCTGCAGCGGATTGCGGAAGCTCATCCCTTGCGCGTTCTTTTTGAAAATCGCCCTGAATATTCGGAACAACAAGTGTTTCCATAAATCTTTTTATAAATGTTGATTTTCCGCTTCTTACGGGACCGACAACCCCGATATAAATATCCCCCTGCGTTCTTGAGGATATATCCGAATATATGTTATTCATACTTCTTTCCTCCCATTTGGTTTGATTTTCACTGCCTAAACTCTCGGAATAATTAAAATACTATCTTTTTCAATAATATCTTTTTGAAGATTGTTTTCCTTCATAATCATTTCTTCATCGGAGGAAAAGCTCTTAGCTATGTTCCATACGCTGTCATTCTGCTTTGCAAAGCAAATTGTAAGCGACGGAACTTCTTTTTGTTCTTCGCCTTCGATGATATCGGAAAGAAGCTGAACACTTTCTTCGTTATAGAAATAACCCGTCATATCAGTGTTAAGCCTTAAATTAACGCCCTTATCACCCGATATTGTGTAATCAACAGATTTAAGACTTGCAGCACAAACGGCATTATCAAAGCCTTTCAAATCGTATTCTATCTCAGCAGAGGTGCTCATTGCTTTAAGTGAATCATTTTCACTGTCATATATAATCGTAATATCCGCTTTAGATACGAGCTTTCTGTTTCTGACAACAGGACTTGACAGATTAACCCCGACATCCTTTATCCCTTTGATTTCGTCCGATAACTCAACGGGAATCTGACTTACCTTGTTTTCACTTTCTTCTCTGCCGTTTGAAATAATTTTTAATTCGGAATATGAACACTCAGAGCTTCGTTTCGGAATATATCCGTCCGTTATATATTCTTTCTCTGTTTCTCTTATAAAGATTGTGTTAATCTCTATTTCACCGAAAACCTCGATTGTGTCAAGCTTGTCGCCCGAGGACGCTTTTGATTTGTTGTAGATTGTTCCGACAGAAACATTGCAAATACTGATGTCGCCCTCTTCTATCGAGCTTTGTTCAATTATTTTTGAAAGATTAAAAGAATTGCTGACACTTTGAATCGACTCGCTGTCATCGCCGACTGTGTAAAGCAATCGAACCTCGGCGTCAACCTTAACTAACGCTTTATCTTTAATAATCTTAGTTTCGATAAGACTTGCGCTGCAATCAGCCGAGATTATTCTTTTAACAGGCTGAGAATCTGCCGGTAGAGAGAATTCTTCATCAAATTCAATTTTTGAAATGTTTGAAGCAATAATGTCGGCACTCTTTATATTTTGCTTGTTAAGCTTTGAATTATCGCAGGCATTTAAACAGGGATATTTGGTTTTATCATAAACAGTAAGCGATAAAACTGATGAGGTGTGCACATCAATTCTTCTCTGATTAATAATTCTGAAATTAGTGTATTTATCGCTGATATCAGCCTTCGCAAAAGCATAGTCAGTGAAATTATCGGCAGGGATATTTTTTTGAAATTCTTCGTCAAAATCCGCGTAACACAAACAGGAATTTTCGTTATAATATGTTAGCATTATTTCTGTTTTGCCGAAAATCAGAATTTCATTATCGGAAATACTGACCGAATTAATAAAGCTGTGTGAGTTACACTTAACAATTCTGAACACATCATCACAGTAAGCAGGTATTGACTCGCTGAAATCCATTTCAATATCAATGCTCTTTGCAAATTTCTTCTCGTTCTTTTCTATGCACGAATAAGCCTTTTCATATTCCATTTATTTGCTCCTTTCTGTTTCTATCAAATGTTATGCAGAAACTAATAAAAAAAGAACAAATTACTTAACACTTTTGAATAGCTGATATGGAACTTTACAAAATAAATAAAATATGTTATAATATTAATGGACAAATGTTTAATAAAACAGGAGGTTTTGTTATGCCATATTATTATATTGTTTTACCCTTCGGGTTGATTGTATCTTTTATATTCTGCTTAAAACGCGGAAAAGGCTTCAGCATCAGCAACTTAATGCTTAAATCAGTTTCAAGTCTTTGCTATATGCTAACTGCTGTTTTTGCCCTTATTTCAAATGCCGAACAATATCTTTACGGTTCACTGATAATCTTCGGCGGCGCCTTAGGACTTGTTGGCGACATTCTTCTTGATTTAAAGGGAATTTATAAAAAGGATGAATCAACATATCTTAAGGGCGGATTTATTTTCTTTTTAATCGGGCATGTTTTTTATTCATCAGCAATACTTATCACAGCAAAGCTTCAATACTGGATTATTTTAATTTGCGTTGCAGCAAGCATTATATTTGCGTGGTTAAACCTTTTATCATCAAAAATAACAAAGGTTCACTTCGGCGCATACAGAAGCATTGTATTTATTTATGCTATCTTTCTTGCATTCACATTGAGCACATCAATCGCAGCAGCCATTGTTACACATTTCTCTAAAGGTTATGTAATACTTGCAATCGGTGCACTACTCTTCACCCTTTCTGATGCAATTCTTTCAAACACATTCTTCGGAAGAAATAAAGACAGTTTTATGTATTTCTTTACTAACCACTTAACCTATTATGCTGGTCAGTATCTTATTGCTGCATCAATATTATTTATGAAATAATTATGTTTCTTTATTTATTAAAACTCTTGACTTGATTATGAAATAGTGTTATTATATCAAAGCTGAGTTTGCACGGGCCATTAGCTCAGTTGGTCAGAGCTCCCGGCTCATAACCGGTCGGTCCGGGGTTCGAGTCCCTGATGGCCCACCAAAAAAAGACTTGCGTATGCAAGTCTTTTTTTGCGTGGACCATCAGGGACTCGAACAAGAAGCTCCAAGAACAGCGCGCAAGTGCTGTGATTGGGAGAACAGTCCGGTGGACTGTTTGATAGCTTCTTGACGTGCCTTACTCCTTGAAAAGCGCCGTGGCGAGAGTATCCTTTTGTGTATGTCATCAGCGAACACGAAATCGCATCAAAAAAGCAGTTCCTTTCGAAACTGCTTTTAATAATGTCAAACTATACTCTCAGTAATAGCATCGGTATAAACAGTTACAAACTCTCCGTTTGCAAGCTTATATGTTATATATCCTTTATATATAACATCACCGCTCAGGTTTTTAACGCCGATTGTAAACTGATTAGCACCGACATTCTTTGTTGATTTGAACCTTGTCAGCGTGTATTCTTCGGAAGCGCCTATATTTTCAAGAACTACATCGCTTTCGTTAATTGAACCGCCTGAATTTGCCTTACCGAGCAATATTCCGTATTCGGCGATTTCGTATGCACCGTCCGTTACATACTGTCCGTTGAAATAAACCTTTTTAACGCCGCCATCCGTTGTTGTATATGTTCCGTCCTGGCGAATGTTAATTACAGGAAGCTTGTAGCCTGCAAAGTTGAATTCTTCCTCAGTTACCTTTTTAAGAGTTATGGACTCTGTAACATAGAACGAAACATCCCTGCCGATATAAAACGGTTTGAACAGGTTGCTTGATTTATCAAGCTCAAGCCATGCGTATGTATCATTATCACCGGTAAGGTTAATTCTGTCGTTATACGCTGCGCTGAAGCCCGTTTCACCGTCTATATTTACTGCACACGAAAGTGATTCACTAAGAATGTAATTAGCGTAAATAAGCGTATCCTGCGTGATATTAACGGCATCGCCTGCGTTATAGCTGATGTCCCCTATTGAATATCCGCCAAACTCATAGAAAGCGATTGCAGGAGCATCAGGAAGAATATAAGAATTATCAACAAAGCTTTCAAGCATTATCGGCTCTTTGGAATTATCCGAATACTTTCTGGCAATAGTTACCTTCTTTTTGCCTTCGGAATTATATACATAAACATTTATGTTTCCGATAACCTTTGTTGAATATCGCTTACCGCTGTCCTGATACTGAATTGTTCTTGCGACACTCGGCGAATCAAATTCCATATACCACGCAGAATATGAATCAGCTTTTAGATTAAGCTTGGTGTTATATGTTGCATAGTATGTGTTTGTTGTGCCGTCGTATGAATGAGTTCCGCCGTTAAATGTAATGCCGTCAGTTTCGCTTACGCAGCCTTCAATAATCTTAATTGAATATGTTCTGATATGATTATTGAGCGAGCTCTGAACAAGAGTTGTAACAGCGTTAACAAGGGCTTGCTTTGCATCATCCTTAATAACCTTAAGCGTTAAGCCGGCAAAATCAATAGTTGTTGAAATTGAGCTTGTTGCAACATTCAAATCTCTGTCAAGCTCGTTTTGCGGATAATCATATGCATCCTGCTCTGCAGTAAGTGCAATGAAAACAGCCTGCTGATAAGCGCTAACATCAACTGCACCTTCACTTGCTTTAACCTCTGCAACTTTTGCATTAATTAAATCTGCAATTTCATTTGCTTCCTGCTCTTCAGCACCGCCCTCGGCATAATCTTTTCTGTCATCCTCTGTCTGAGCGGCGTATTTCTGAACATCTGCACTTTCAACTAAGTCAATTAATTCATTTACATCGGATGCTAAATACTGCGGCGCCGAAACAGCCATATCACAGAGAAATTCAACAGCTTCATTATACGCTTTATCAAAGCTTTCAAGCTTTGAACGGCGAATTAAATAAATATTTTCTGCATCAGCAAATTTCTCAGCTTCTGCGTCAATTTGTGCCTGCTCTGAAACACCCGTATTTGTTCTGTCGCCGAGATATTCATAAGGGAATTCAAACTGACTTGAAAGATTATCGCTGTATCCGGCAAATGATGTTTCGGTGTATAAACTTTCATCAAGGCTCTGCATTCTTTCAAATGCAGCCTCTTTTGCAGCGTCGAGCGAAGAAAAGTCTGCAAGCTCTTCAAGTGATGCGTGCGAGGTCTGTAACGCCTCAAGGGTTGCAGGAGTTGAAGCATAGCCGTTTTCAACGAGAAGATACATTTCTCTTACTGCATCCTTATAAGCTCTTCTGAATGCAGAAATCGAATTATAAGTATATGTTTGATTAAGCTCAGAAACAGATATGTTATAATCAACCTCGCAGGTGTTTCCCGTCGGAGAATTCTGATTCTCTTTCATTTCGTAGATAAGAGATGGATATGTATCCTCTCTTCCCGAAGTTGCAGAATCAAGGCTCTCACACAGATTTTTAATATCCTGCGCGCAATTATCGGCTGCCTGTGAAGGATTAAGCGAGTAATCGTACGCTGTCTGTGGGTCAAAGCTTGTTGCACTGTCGTACAAAGTGAAGAAATCGAGCATTCCGCCCTCGCGGAAACTGTCAATTTCCGAGGTTTTTGAAGCAGCTCTTGATAATGCGTCAATCAAGCTTTTATAGTTAATAACATAAATAGGCTTCTTGGAGGTTGCTCTTACTTTCTTCTTATTGCTCGTTGTATTATAGAAATTAAAGCCCCAGCTGACATTATCATATGTTTTGCAGTATTCGGTATCCTGTAAATCGCCAATAAATCTTATCTGGTTTGCATAACCGATGTTCCACTCATAACTGCTTGTGAAGTATTTACCCCAATGCTGTGCAATATCAAAGGTTTCGTAGCCTGCTATATCAACCTCGGTGTTGTTAAGATAGTGCCACTGATAGTTAAAGCTTTCGTTGCCGCCCGAACCTGAACCGTTTCTCCATTTTGAATTGATTTCAAAGGATGAAGTATCGGAATTAAGGAATATTGATGAATAGTAAATATTAAAGGTGTGGAACGAAGATGTCCAATGCCTGAAATAAGACATAACGGGTATTGCAGGCGTTGTTTTTCCGTCGTAGAGTAAAACTGCACTCGGATGGAAAAGCCTTGGATTAACCATCTCAGAGCTCTGATAAATAGCCATTTCCGCCTCGTATACAGCCGCATCGCTCTCAGCAGTTGTTACATCGTTTGCCCATAGAACATTTACATAGGTTTTCATATAATCGCTGTCTGAAATATAATCATTATCCTCCGAAAAGGTTGCATGGTATGTTCCCTGCTTCGGATTCCAGACAGTCATATTATTTGTTGCGGTTTCAAGCGTGTTTGCAACTGATGATATTTCATCGCTTGTGAAGGTTCTGCTTCCATATTCAGCGGCATCAATATATCTGTTTGCAAGAACATATGCCTGATATGCCTGAAGCGTATTTGAATAAACCTTGTTGCTTTTCATTTTAGCTTCATAGGCTGCAACAGCCTCTTTAAGACCTTCTATTGTAGGTTCAACATGGTTATAAGGAAGATAGAAGGATATTCCGCCGAAACGAACATGGCCGTCTCCGCTTCCGTCAAGAATATTTATTCCTGCAAGGTCTGCCGGATTTAATGTATAGTTATAATCAGAAAGAGAAACATCCTTTTCAATGGCGAAATTATGGCTTGAATCAGTGTATTCACCATAGCAGGAAAAATGCAGAATCTGCTTGCTGAAATCAAATGAGAATGTGTAGTTACTATAATACTTCTCAGTGCTTGAGCTGTATACGGCGTTAACACCCGTTACTTCATTTGAATTGATGCTGATATTTCCGTTTTTCAGAAGCTGAATCGGGATATTGCCGTTCTTATCGAATATGCCTATAAGATAAGCAGATGCAGAATCATTTCTCGCGCCGAGCGTTACATCAAATCTGAAGTCGCTGTTATTTTGGAATATTCCCTGTTCGGAATTTGTGTTATCGGTATATGTTAATTTATCGCTGAAATTCCACATACTGAAATACTTCAGGCCGTCATCATTATAAATATTCTGTGATGAGGAATATCTTGTTAAACCGTATGCGCTGTTAATTGGCGAATAATAATATGAATTATTGAATATTGCGTAGTCCGTACCTTCCGCACCGTGGAAATTAACAGAGGTTTCATATCGAACATTAACATCGTTATGGTTGCCTGGTTTTGAAACTGCCTCGCTGCGTACCTGAAGAGAAGTTAATGCAACATCATAAATCTTAAAATCACGAATTGAGCCCGAAAACAAAGGGTCGTCGGAATATGAAGACGCGCCAATAAGCAGATAGCCCTGCTTAACTGCATTGAACCAAGCGTCAGTTATTCTGTTTGAATCCTCAATCATTCCGCTGAAAACGCCGTCTCTGTATATAAACATAGTTCCCCTGCGGATTGTTAATGTCCACTGATGCCAGCCGCCGTCATCGGTAATTGAAGGTGTTGAAGTATCGCTTTTTCCGTAAAGAATACTTCTTATTTTTGAATTCTGATTACACGAGAAGAAAACATAGCTTGAATTATCGCCGCTGCCGTAGCCGCTGTTTGTTGTAAGCTCAAAGTATCTTGAATAATCATTGCTTCCTCTTCTTGCAATAAAGCTAATGGTTAAGCCGTTTGCAATAGAAGCGGATGAAAGCATATCTGAGAGCCCAACGCGGTAATAATTTGTATTTGCATTAGAATCGCCGCCCGGAAACTTTGCAGCATTATATGCTCCGCTTGTTTCCCACGATGCTCCGCTACCAACAGTTTCAAGATTATTGCTTCCGGCTTTGTCCTCGGTTAAAGCACTGTCTGTGAAATATCTTGCAATAAGGTGATTGCTGAGGTATTCGCTGTCGTTATTCACCGCACTCGCAGTAAACGGATTTATAAGAATAACGGGCATTGCAAATATTAGTGCCATAAGTGTTGCTATAATTCTTTTGCTGATTCTTTTCATTTTTGCAATCCTCCTTACAAGATAAGAAATGCCTAGGCATTAGGGAATCGAACCCAGTAAGCCTTAAATTGCATATTTCACGCCCCTTTTTCCGCTTTTTGTCTTACCATACGACAGTATGCTTGCGCCAAAAAACGAAAAAATGAACGCAAACTATGGAATTTAAGGTGCTTCGCAGTTTTGCCCTGTTCATTTTTTGCCAAG
>SVQE01000047.1 GCA_015065505.1 Oscillospiraceae bacterium | reverse complement strand
TATCAACTCTGCATTCGGCTGCGGCGGTCAGAGATGTATGGCTCTTTCGGCTTGCGTTGTTGAGGAATCAATCGTTGATAAATTCGTTGCAGAGCTCAAAAAGCAGATTGCTTCTGTTAACTGCGGTCCTGCATGGGATAAAAACACCCGTCTCGGTCCGATTACATATGAAAAGCACTATCACGAGGTTCTTGCTGACATTCAGAAGGGTATTGATGAAGGCGCAACACTTGCTGTTGACGGACGCAATCCCAAGGTTCCCGAAGGATATGAAAACGGCTATTTCGTTGGCCCCACAGTATTCACCGATGTAACCGATGATATGACAATCGGTCAGGAAGAGGTATTCGGTCCCGTTCTTTGCATTAAAACCTGCAAGAACTTTGAGGACGGTCTTGCAAAGATGAATGCTAACCCCTATGCTAACGGTTCTGTTATCTACACTCAGAGCGGTTACTATGCTCGCCAGTTTGCAAGATTCACAGACGGCGGTCAGGTTGGTATCAACGTTGGTATCCCCGTACCCGTTGGCTTCGTTCCCTTCAGCGGACACAAGCAGAGCTTCTTCGGCGACCTCCACTGCCTCGGCAAGGATGCTTACCGTTTCTTCACAGAAAGCAAGTCAGTAACTCAGCACTGGTTTGATGAGGAAGAAAAGAAGGCTAAGGAAGTAGACACCTGGGACGGCTTATTATAAAAAAATTACCCTTCGCTTTCGCGAAGGGTATTTTTTATTAGTTAAGAATTAAAAGTGAAGAGTTAAGAGTTTCGGGTCTTGCAGACGGCTGTAATAATTGCTGTGCGCAGCACCCGAAATTCGTAATTCGTAACTCGTAATTCGTAACTCGTAATTATTTATACCATCAGTTCAACAATGCTGTCTGCAAGCTCTGTTGGGTTGTCAACAGAAAGTCCTGCAATCAGGCGAGCCTGAGCATAGAGTATTTTTGTGTACTTAGCAAGCTTTTCATCATCAGCCTCACCAAGCTTTTCGGCAATCGGATGATTGCTGTTTATTTCAAGAACAAGCTGTGCCTTAACGCCTTCGTTTGCACCCGGCATCTGCGAGAAAACCTTTGCCATTTCAAGGCTTACATAGCCTTCGGCTGAAAGGCTTACTGCGTGAGAGCCGAGGTTGTTAGTAAACTTAACCGAGGTAACCTCGCCACCGAGGATTTCCTTCATTTTGTCAAGAAGGCTCTTTGAATCCTCGTTCTTCTTCTGAATTGCTTCTTTT
The DNA here is from genome assembly GCA_015065505.1 of Oscillospiraceae bacterium. Lineage (GTDB taxonomy): Bacteria > Bacillota > Clostridia > Oscillospirales > Acutalibacteraceae > Eubacterium_R. The sequence goes on along the minus strand of SVQE01000047.1, from coordinate 15,755 downwards.
TCGGCATCGGTGCTTAAATCAACATCGTCCTTGAGAATATTTGCAAACTGCTTGCCATCGTATTCCATCAGCATCTGAATTGCAAATTCATCGACATCATCGGTGAAATAAAGAACCTCAAAGCCTTTTTCCTTAACAGCCTCGCACTGGGGAAGAAGTGCAATCTTCTCTTCGCTGTCGCCGCAGGCATAGTAAATCTTTTCCTGCGAATCAGCCATTCTCTCTTTATATTCGTTAAGGGTTGCATATCCGCCGTTTGAGGATTTGAAAATAAGCAGGTCCTTGAGACCGTCCTTATTCATACCGTAGTCTGAATAAACGCCCCATTTAAGCTGAACGCCGAAAACCCTGAAGAATTCTTCGTATTTTTCTCTCTCGTTTTTAAGCAGCTTTGTGAGCTCTGATTTAATTTTCTTATCAATAGCCTTTGCTATGATTTTAAGCTGGCGGTCGTGCTGAAGAATTTCACGCGAAATATTAAGGCTCAAATCCGCGCTGTCAACAAGTCCTTTAACAAAGCTGAAATAATCGGGAAGAAGGTCGGCGCATTTTTCCATAATCATAACGCCGTTTGAATAGAGCGCAAGTCCCTTTTCATAATCCTTTGAATAGAAATCCATCGGCGCGTTTTTCGGAATGAACATAAGCGCGTCAAAGGTTGCCTGACCCTCGGTTTTTGAGTGAATAACAAGCGCGGGGTCGGTGTAGTCATAAAACTTCTGCTTGTAAAACTCGTTATATTCCTCGTCCTTGATTTCGCTCTTGTTCTTTCTCCAGAGGGGAATCATTGAGTTAAGCGTTTCGTCGTTGATTTCGGTTATATATTCGCCCTCATTGTCGGGGTCGGGAACCTGCGAGCTCATTTCCATAACAATGGGGTAGCGGATATAATCGCTGTATTTCTTAACAAGCTCTTCAATTTTATACTGTTCAAGATATTCATCAAAGCTGTCGCTTTCAGTGTTTTGCTTGATGTGAAGCGTAATGGTTGTGCCTCGTTCTGCTTTTTCGCAGGGCTCAACGGTGTAGCCGTCAACACCCTCGCTTGTCCACTTGTTTGCGGCTGTTTCGCCGAGTGCTTTTGAAACAACCTCAACCTTATCCGCAACCATGAACGAAGAGTAAAAGCCAACGCCGAACTGACCGATAACCTCAACATCCTCAATGCCATCTGCGCCTTCATTTTCTTTCTTGAAGTTAAGGGAATCGGATTTTGCAATAGTTCCGAGATTTGTTTCAAGCTCTTCGGCGGTCATACCTATTCCGCAGTCCGAAATAGTAAGCGTTCTTGCAGCCTTATCAATTTCAATGCGGATTTTCAAATCATCCTTTGAAGCGTTTATGCTGCCGTCTGTAAGCGATTTGAAATAAAGCTTATCCGTTGCGTCGGAAGCATTTGAAATCAGCTCACGAAGAAAGATTTCCCTGTGAGTGTAAATTGAATTAATCATCATATCGAGCAGCTTTTTTGATTCTGCCTTAAACTGCTTTTTTCTCATAAAAATCACCTTCATTTTGATTAAGTTAGCACTCTCGATATCAGAGTGCTAAATATATTATAGCTTTATTTTCCCATTTGTCAATACTAATTCTTGTTGAAATGCTAATTATATTATGGTAAGATTGTTTTGTTCAGGGCAGGGCGCTAATGCCTAATCCGCTGATCCGGAGGATTTTTATGGATTTATCACTTATCATTCCTTGTTATAACGAAGAAAAAAACATCAGAAAGCTTTATGAGGAAACCCGTAAGGCTTTTTCGGGTTCGGGCATCGGCGTTGAATATGTTTTCGTAAACGACGGAAGCACCGATAAAACCGAGCAGGTGCTTACTGATTTATTTAAAAGTGAAGTGTTCAGTAATATAACCGTTGTTTCGTTTTCGCGCAATTTCGGCAAGGAAGCCGCAATTCTTGCAGGACTTAACAATTCAACGGGCGAATACACCTGCATTATTGATGCAGATTTGCAGCAGCGCCCCGAAACAGCAAGGAAAATGCTTGATATTATCAGGCAGAATGATGATATTGACTGCGTTTGCGCCTTTCAGACTCAAAGAAGAGAAAGCAAGTTTATAAGCGCAATGAAGGGCTTGTATTATAAGGTTATGAACAATATGGCTGAAACCGAGTTCAAAAACGGTGCAAGCGATTTCAGGCTTTTCAACTCAAAGGTTAAAAATGCGGTTCTCTCCCTCGGCGAATACCACAGATTTTCAAAGGGTATTTTCAGCTGGGTCGGATTTAATGTTTACTATATGGAATATAAAGCCGACGAAAGAAACGAAGGTATAACAAAATGGAGCATAGGGAAGCTTATTAAATACGCAGTGGGCGGATTGCTTTCGTTTTCAACGGTTCCGCTTAAAATTTCAATGTATATCGGCTCTGCCGCAACTGTTTTCTCGCTGATATATCTTATTATAACGGTTATCAGAAAGCTGACCTCGCACATAAATGTTGACGGTTTCACTCAGCTTGTTATCCTGATTACCTTCTTTTCGGGAGTTCTGCTCTTCACACTGGGAATTATCGGGGAATACATTGCGAAAATATATCAGCAGATTAAAAACAGACCTATCTATATCACCAAAAACATATTAAAGAGAAATAATGAAAAATAAAAAAGAAATAATAATGTATATTGTTTTCGGAGCTCTGACAACCCTTGTCAGCTGGGGAACATATATATTTTTTGAAAATGCACTGCATTTCAGCGTTTTCTGGTCGAACCTGCTCAGCTGGATATGCGCCGTTACATTTGCGTATATAACAAATAAGCTCTGGGTTTTCGATTCAAAAAGCTTTGAATTTAAGGTTTTAATTAAAGAAATAACAACCTTTATTGCATCAAGGGGAATAACGGGAATATTTGAAATCGCTTTTGTTCCGCTGCTTGCACGATTGGGCTTTGACAATCCGTTTTTCGCCGCTGTAAAAGGATTGAATATTAAAGCGGATATCTTCTACACCTCCGGCGTATATTCAAAAATATCGGTTGCAATAGTTGTTGTTATCCTTAATTATGTTCTTTCAAAATTAATAGTATTCAAAAAGGATAAGGAATAGTATCTTAGGTGAAATAAATGAGACAGAGGCATAAGAAAAATCTTGAGCCGAGGCTTGAAGCCGTCGGTGATTACTATACCGTTTTCAGAAGCGAAAGCCTTAATCACAATGATGTTAAAATCGAAAAGCACATTGTTGATTTGAAGGAGTTTTTCGGTAACGCTAACCCCGTTTATCTTGAAGTTGGTGCAGGAAAGGGTCAGTTTGGTTGCACTTTTGCAGAGCAAAATCCCGATAAAAATATTATCTGTGTTGAAAAGGTTCGCGATGTTATTGTTATCGGTTGTGAAAAGGCTAAGGAAATGGGCTTAAAGAATATCAGGTTTGTTGACTGTGCGGCGGAATACCTGCCCTCATTTCTTCCCGAAAAAAGCTTTGAAACAATTTTTTTGAATTTTTCATGCCCGTTTCCAAAGAAAAAATATGCAGCCCACAGGCTGACGCACGAAAGATTTTTAAACATATATAAAGAGCTTCTGAAAGACGGAGCTCCGATATTTCAGAAAACCGATAATATGCACTTCTTTGAGTTTTCGATTGAATCCTTTTCAAAAAACGGTTTTGAACTTTCAAATATATCACTTGATTTACATAACAGTGATTTTGAAGGCAATATCGTAACTGAATACGAGCAGAGATTTTCATCTCAGGGCTATCCGATATACCGCCTTGAAGCAAGAATGAAGTAGCATAAAACTATACTCACCACAAAGAAAAAACGCTCCAAGAGCGTTTTTCTTTGTGGTTTATTTAGTTGATTCAATTATTCCCTCTGCAAGGCCTGCAATGCCTTGAATTTCTGAGGGGATAATGATTTTTGTTGCGTTGCCGTCTGCAGCCTTTGCGAATGCTTCAAGTGCCTTGAGCTTCAGAACTGCGTCGTTTGCGTTTGCATCGTTTAATAGCTTGATTGCATCTGCAGTTGCCTTCTGAACCTTTTCAATAGCCTCTGCTTCACCTTCAGCCTCGCGGATTTTTGCTTCCTTAACAGCCTCTGCTGCAAGGATTGCAGATTGCTTTTCTGCTTCTGCTTCAAGGATTTTGGATTCCTTGTGTCCTTCTGCAACAAGGATTTTTGACTGCTTTTCACCTTCTGCACGAAGGATTGCCTCTCTTCTTTCGCGCTCTGCCTTCATTTGCTTTTCCATTGCGTCCTGAATCTCGCGCGGAGGGATGATGTTTTTAAGCTCAACTCTGTTAACCTTGATTCCCCACGGGTCGGTTGCTTCATCAAGAATAACTCTGATTTTTGCATTGATTGTGTCTCTTGATGTGAGTGTTGAGTCGAGCTCAAGCTCACCGATGATGTTACGAAGGGTTGTTGCCGAAAGATTTTCAATAGCCGAAATCGGGCTTTCAACGCCGTAGCAATAGAGCTTCGGGTCTGTTATCTGGAAGAAAACAACCGTGTCTATCTGCATTGTAACATTATCCTTTGTGATAACTGGCTGGGGCGGAAAATCAACAACCTGCTCTTTTAATGAAACAGTTTTAGCCATTCTGTCGAAGAAGGGGATTTTTACATGAAGTCCTGTCTGCCAGGTTGTGAAATATGTTCCAAGTCTTTCAATAACAACTGCTTTTGACTGCGGAACTACTCTGATGTTTGCGAAAATAAGTGCTGCAACAGCAAGAATGATTAAAATAACTACAATGATGAATGGATTCATAATTTATCTCCTTTTAAAATTTATTTTGTTTTTACTATTAGCTTTACACCGTCGATTTTTTCAACGGTTACTATTTCGTTTTCTTTAATGATGCTGCCGTCCGAGGAACGCGCCGTCCAGATTTTGCCGTCTGTTTTAACCTGGCCCTTTGCTTCAAGGTTGTTTATTTCCTCGATGACAACCGCATCCGAGCCGATACATCGGTCTGCATTTGTTTTTTCTGCTCTGAAATTGATTTTCTTTCTGACCAGCGGCCGCGTTATTATCAGCGTTATTATTGTAACTGCAACAAACACGACTATCTGAATCGGAACGGTTGCTCCGCACAGTGCTGCAATCAGCGCCGCAATTCCTCCGAGAACAAACCATATGGAAACGAGCTGCGCCGTTACCCCTTCAAGCACTCCGAACACAACTATTGCAATCGCCCAAAAGATATTCATATTCATTCTCTTCACCTCCGAACAGAGCAATAATTACATATGTTATAAAACCTTAATTTATTAATATTATTATAATCATATTTATTGTTTTCAACAAGGATTTTATTTCCATATGTTGATGTAATTATACCATATTTTCGCTAAAAAATCAATATATTGTGCAATAGGCAAAATGAGATTTACATATTGTTAATAAATAAATACAACCCCTTGTATATGAAAAATATATGTGTTATTCCTGTTGTATATGGCATAAGGATTATGAATTGAGAAAACAAACAAGGACGGGCATTGCCCGTCCTTATTCCTGATATTCAGCGTCGTTGTTATTATCGTTTTTATCTGTTTCTTCGGGTTCTTTATCAATCACAATCGGCTTGAATTCCTTAATAAGCTTTGCCGGTTCGGACCAATCGTGCTTATAATAAGTCATAACCGTTTCAAAATACTGCGTTGTTGAAAACTGCTTTTCGTATGCAACGCTGAAACCTTTTTTCGTCATTAAATCAATGGATTTTTTCGAGAAGGTTTCATAAACAATCATAAAGTTCTGCTCCTGAGCAATTTTGATTGCCTCGTCAACGATTTTTTTAATTTCAGCCGAGTATTTCAGGGTTGCATAAACGGTCATAATCTTTGTGTTTATGTTTGCAGGGGCAACAATTTCGGAAAGATAGGCAACATTACCCTGATGATATGAAACATTGGCATAGGGGTTTTTGTATTTTTTTAGCTTTGAAGCAGCAATACCCTTATTCTTAGTGTGATAGTTGTTTATATCAACAAGAGTAACGATAACATCCCTGCTATCGTTTGTGAAAATCAATTCCGTTTTGCTCCATTTTTGCAGATAGTAGTTGAAATAATCCTCAATAAACTTTTGCCTGTTGTCTGAGTTCTTGCAATAGAACATAAAAACAGGGTGAGTTATGAGCTTGGGCGCAATCTGAGCGCTTATTTCCTTTATCTGTTTTTTAGAAGGGTTTTCAAGCAGCATTTGTTTTTTCCTCTTCTTTTTTAATTCTTTTTATCATCACAGCGAACATAATTACCGAAAGAATAACGCAGGCGTAGTCTGCAGTGGGCTGAGCCCAGATAATGCCTTCAAGACCTATGAGCTTATCCATAATTATAAGCAGCGGCAGGAAAACGATTCCCTGACGGCTTATTGCAAGAATAAGCGATTTGCCGCCCATGCCCATTCCCTGGAACGAGAAGTTAATTATAAACATTATTCCAATGAAAGGACCTGCGCTCATAAGTGCCGTAAGCATTTTAACGCCGTAGTCAATAACATCCTTGTTTTCGATAAACAATTCGATAACCTGGTGCCTGAAGAATATATAGAAAACCGTCATAACAGTTCCTATAATCACATTGCAAAGCATTGAAAAACGAATGCTTTTTTTCATTCTGTCAATATTTTTAGCGCCGTAGCAATAGCCAACAAGGGGCTGAATGCCCTGTGCCAAGCCTATCTGAAGCATAACAACAAGCATATTTGCTTTCATTGCAACGCCCATAGCGGCAACTGCAACATCGCCGTATTGCGACAGAAACATATTAACAACAATATTTGAAAGGCTCATAAGCAGGTTGTTAAGCGATGCCGGAAGCCCAACGCTGATAACGCCCTTTGCAATACCGCCTTTAGCCGAAAAGCGCTTTGGCGTTATTGAAAGAATGGATTTGCCTCTCAGAAAATAAACAATGAAAAACACAACCGAAACAACATTTCCTAAAACGGTTGCAATAGCCGCGCCTGCAACGCCCATATCAAAACCGAACGGCAGATTGAAGAAAAGAAGCCTTTCGCCTTTTCCGAGAATGAAAATCGGGTCAAGAATAATATTGGTAAGCTGGCCTATAACCATTCCAACCATTGATTCCTTCGCAGCGCCCTCGCCTCTGATAAGGTTTGCAACGGTTATTGCCGCAACGATAATCGGAGCGCCCAGCGCAACCCAGAAAAGATAGTCTCCGCCGAAGCCGACGCTTTTTTCAGAAGCGCCGATGAGATATAAAAGCGGAGTTCTGAAAATCATAAATACTGCGCCGAGAATTATTCCGCTGAGAATCGACGAGTAAACGCAGAAGGATGAAATTGTTTTTATTTTATCCTTTTTTCCTTCACCGAGACTGCGGCTTATGAACGCGCAGCCGCCGACTCCGAAAAGATTTCCTATTGCAATAAACAGGAAAAACAGCGGCATTGAAAGCGAAACCGCGGAAACCTGGTTTGCATCGCCCGTCTGACCGACAAAGAAGGTGTCGGCAAGGTTATATATAATGTTTATAAGCATTCCCAGCATACTCGGTACCGCAAGCGTTGCAACCGCCTTTGGTATTTTGTAGTCGCTGAAAACCTTTGTGTTATCTTTTTTTGCCATATTAAAACAGTAAGCCGTAAAGACCTACAAAGTCCTCCATAGTTAATTCCTCGGCTCTGATATTGGGGTTGAGCGAGAGCTTTGTCAGAGCGTTTGTTATATCTGCTTTCGGAATATCGAGAGTGGAAGAAACCGAATTTACAAGCGTTTTTCTTCTCTGCGAAAACGCAGCGCGAACAAGACTGAAAAATCTGCTTTCATTATCAACGGCATATTTCTTTTCGCTGTTAAGTGTTATTTTAATAACTGCGCTGTCAACCTTCGGCGAGGGCATAAAGCTCTCTCTGTCAACGTCGAAAAGCACCTCTGGCTCGCCGTAGAATTTAACTGCCGCAGTAACCGCGCCTGCATTTCGCGTTCCCATTTCGGCGCAAAGGCGCTCGGCAGCCTCCTTCTGAACCATAACAACGATTTCGCTTATGGGAAGTCCCTCTTCAAGCAGCTTCATAATAAGGGGAGAGGTTATATAGTAGGGCAGATTTGCACAAACCTTAACCTCCTCAAAATCGCCAAGCTTTTCACTGATTAATGCGTTTAAATCAAGCTTTAAGGCATCGCCCTCAACAAGCTCGAAATTATCAAACCCGCCGAGAGTTTCCTCTAAAACGGGGTAAAGCCTTTTATCAAGCTCAATGGCAATAACCCTGCCTGCGGTTTTGCACAGCTCCTTTGTTAAAACTCCGAAACCCGGTCCGATTTCAATAACCGCGGTTTTTTCATCTGCCTCCAGGCTTTCAGCCATTGCAGGGCAAACCTCGTTATTAATCAAAAAATTCTGCCCCAGTGCCTTTGAAAAGCTGAAGCCGTATTTTTTCAGCAAAGTTTCAACCGTTTTCGGGTTGCATAAATCAAAATCCATAGCATTTCTCATATCAAGCAAACATTTTACCATATTATAATATTTATATCAATATTTTTCTATAATTTATTGTTTATGATAAATACATTCTAAAATCAAAAAACAAATTTAAAACTTTTTATTGACATTAAAAATAATAGTGCTATAATACCTTTAGCCGACTAATATTAGGCGGCTAATAAAAACGACGGAGGCATAATAATGATTAAAAAAATGCCGTTTGAAGCTCCGCCGAAAGAGCTTATAGGTCCGAGGATAAATCATTCCGCAAGACTTCTGCGCCACCGATTCAACAAGGTAATTAATGACGCAGGGCTGTTTTCGGGGCAGCAGCATATTATTCTTTTGCTTCACGAAAACGAAGGGTTAACAGTGAGTCAGATTTCATCCTTTCTTGAAATAACTCCTGCAACGGTTTCGGTAAGCGTTAAGCGAATGGAAAAAGCAGGCTTTGTTTGCAAAAAGGCGGATGAAAAGGACGCACGCTTAACAAAGCTCTATCTAACCGAAAAGGGCGAGGCTGTTCTTCAGAGTATTAAAGAGAAGATGGACGCCCAGGAGGAAGTTATAGCAAAGGGTTTATCACAGCAGGAAAGGGAAATGCTTTCCGATTTGCTTGAAAAAGTTATTCAGAATTTAGAAGAAAAGGAGATGAGAGAAGATGCTTAGAAAGCTTTCAAAATATCTGCACGGATTATGGCATTTATGCTTTTTAAGTGCAATGGGTATGATAATTGAGGCTATGTGCGAGCTTGCTCTTCCGTCGATTGCTAACTACATTTATAAAACTGTAGACACTGCAGTTCAGAGCGGCGACGAAAAAAAGGCTGTAATGCTTTTCATTGTCAAAATTGGAGCGCTTATGTTTTTACTTGCCGTTATCGGCCTTGCAGGCGGACTTATAACAATGAAGGTTTCCTCGGTTGCAAGCCAGAGATTTTCATACAGACTCAGAAAAGCTCTCTATGAAAAAATCAGCAGCTTTTCATTCAAAAATATAGACACATTTTCAACCTCATCCTTAACAACAAGAATGACAAACGATGTAACAATGCTTCAAAACACATTGATTATGACGCTCAGAATTCTTGTAAGAGCGCCTGCGCTGCTTATAGTTTCGGCGTTTTTTGCATTTTCAATCAATGCAAAAATATCAATGATTCTTGTTGTTATGCTTCCTATAATCGGAATTATTGTTGCGCTTATTCTTAAATTCGGTTTCCCGATGTTCCGCAAAATGCAGAAAAAGATTGATAACATCAACCGTGTTGTTCAGGAAAACCTTATAGGAATCAGAGTAGTTAAGGCTTTTGTTCGTGAGGAAAGGGAAAAGGATAAGTTCCACAACGCTTCTGACGACCTTGCAAAGCAGGGAAGCAAAGCGGCAGGACTTGTTGTAACCGTTCTTCCGATAATGATGCTTTTAATGAATGTTGTTATTATATTCATTTACTACAGCGGTGCGCTTAATGCCTCGCAGGGCAAAATGGATGTCGGTCAGATTTCGGTGCTTGCGGCATATATCGTTCAGGTGCTTGTTAACATTATGATGGTTTCGATGTTTTTGCTTCAGTTAACAAGAGCAAAGGCGTGCGGTGAGCGTGTTTGCGAGGTTCTCGACACCGATGTTGACATTGTTAATCCCGAAAACCCCTTTGTTCCCGAAGCACCCAAAGGAAATATTGAATTCAAAAATGTTAATTTCGGCTACTTCGAGGGCGATAATGTTCTTGAAAACATCAGCTTCAAAGCCGAGGCATGCAACATAATCGGCATTATCGGTTCAACGGGCTGCGGAAAAACCAGCCTTGTTAACCTCATTCCGAGATTATACGATGTGTCCTCGGGTGAGGTGCTGATAGACGGAGTTGATGTAAGAAATTATGATTTAACGGCGCTCAGAGATTTAATAGGCGTTGTTTTACAGAAAAATGTTCTTTTCTCGGGAACGATTAAGGATAATATCAAATGGGGCAAGCCCGATGCAACGGATGAAGAGATAATCAGAGCCTGCAAGGCAGCCGAGGCTCACGACTTCATTATGCAGCAGCCCGACGGTTATGAAACAGACCTTTCGCAGGGCGGTTTAAACCTTTCGGGCGGTCAGAAGCAAAGGCTCTGTATTGCAAGAGCAATGATTAAAAATCCGAAAATACTTATTCTTGACGATTCAACCTCAGCAGTTGACACTGCAACGGAAGCAAAAATCAGAAACAGCTTTTATAACGAGTTCAAAGACACGACGGTTATAATAATAGCTCAGAGAATTTCTTCCGTTAAGGATGCCGATAAAATCGTTGTTCTTGATGACGGCAGGGTTGATGCAGCAGGAAATCACGACGAGCTTATGAAAACCTGTGAGATTTATCAGGAAATTTATAAAACTCAGCAGAAGGGGGTGCTTGAATAATGCCGCCAATGGGAGGAAGAAACCCCGGGCTTGTTAAGCCTAAAAACACAAAGAAATCCGTTGTAAGAATACTGGGGTATATCGGAAGAAGCAAGTTTTTGCTTTTGATAGTATTCTTAATGCTTATTCTCAGCACACTCTGTCAGACGGGCGCGTCCTACTGGCTTAAGCCGATTTTAAACGATGTTAAATCGTCTATCGAAGCAGGCAATTTTGCCACGGAAGGCGTTAAAAAATTAATAATGAATCTGGTTATTGTTTCGGCATTCTATGTCGGCGCATCGCTTTTCTCATTTGTTCAGGCAAAAATAATGGTCAGCATTTCCTACAGAACAACCAACATAATCAGAAAAGAGCTGTTCGACCATTTACAGACTTTGCCGCTCAGATTCTTCGATTCAAAAACTCACGGCGAGGTTATGAGCCGTTTTACAAACGATGTTGATAATATTCAGATGATGCTCGAACAAACCATTGTTCAGCTTGTTTCATCGGTTTTCTCCTTCGTAAGCATTATTGTTATGATGCTTGTGCTTGAATGGAGAATGTTCCTTGTTGCGTGCGTTTTCCTTGTTATTATGATTGTTAACTCTGCTCATATCGCAAAGAAAACCAAAAAGTATTATAAAGCGCAGCAGGAAGCGCTTGGCGCAATGAACGGAAATATTGAGGAAACCGTTGAAGGAATGAAGGTTGTTAAAGTTTTCAACCATGAGCAAAGCGCAAAAGAGGAATTTGATGTTCTTAATGATAAATACCGCGTTGTTGCCGAAAAGGCAAACTTCTATTCGGGTATTATGGGTCCCTGCTCAACGGGAATAAACAACGCCTCTTATGCAACAATTACATTAATAGGCGGAATTCTTGTTCTCAACGGACTTGATATAGGAACCTTCTTCACCTTCTTAAGCTATTCAAAGCAGTTCACTCAGCCCATAAATCAGATAATGAATCAGATGAACAATATCTTCTCTGCACTTGCAGGTGCTGAACGCGTTTTCGAGATTATGGATACCGAAAGCGAGGTTGATGAAGGAACTGTTACTCTTGAAGAGGTTAAAACCGCCGAGGGTAAGAAGTGGTTCTGGATTGACGGCGAGCAGAGAATTCCCGTAGAAGGCAAGGTTGTTTTCGACGAGGTAACCTTCTCGTATGTTGAGGGCAAGGTTGTTCTTCACGACATAAATCTTTATGCAAAACCGTCGCAGAAGATTGCTTTTGTCGGCTCAACGGGTGCAGGCAAAACAACAATAACAAACCTCATCAACCGTTTTTATGATATTCAGGACGGCGCAATTACCTACGACGGAATAGATATCAAGCGCATAAAGAAAGCGGATTTAAGAAAATCGCTTGCAATGGTTCTTCAGGACACCCATCTGTTTACGGGAACAATTATGGATAATATCCGTTACGGCAGACTTGATGCAACCGATGAAGAATGTATTGAAGCTGCAAAGCTTGCTTCCGCTCATTCATTCATCCGCCACCTTGAAAACGGCTACGAAACCGAGATTACGGGCGACGGCGCAAATCTTTCGCAGGGTCAGCGTCAGCTTCTTGCAATCGCGCGCGCTGCGGTTGCAGACCCGCCTGTTATGATTCTCGACGAGGCAACATCCTCGGTTGACACAAGAACCGAAGCACATATTGAGCACGGTATGGACAGACTGATGATAGGCAGAACGGTTTTCGTTATCGCTCACAGGCTTTCAACCGTTCGCAATTCAAACGCAATTATGGTGCTTGAAAACGGCGAAATAATTGAAAGAGGCGACCACGAATCACTGCTTGCACAGGGCGGAAGATATTACGAGCTGTGCACGGGTAAAGCTCAGCTTTCATAATAATTTACAAAAAGTTTATTATTTGCGAAACTATATATTGTGTGTGATTTTGGTGAAAAGTAAGTAAAAATACCATAAATTCCGCATAATAATAAGTAATTTTTAACATTAAAATTTTTTATAAAACACTTTACAAATGATATCCGCCGTGCTATAATCTACTTGATTAATTTTAAGAATTTATATTTACGAGGTGTTTATAATGAAAAAAATTCTCTCAGTTCTGCTTTCAATCGTTATGCTTGCATCGGTTAGCGCAGTTGCAGTTAATGCGTTTGCAGTAGTTGAAAGCCAGCAGACAACTAAAACAAGCTCAAAAATCACCGTTGAAGTTAACGGCAGCACAACTAAGGATGTAACCTACACAGAGAATCCCGAGAAAAACGAAATCACATTCACCTACAATGGCAGCGGCACACTTGAAGGTTGGGAGTTCGACGGAATGATCGAGGGTGAAGATTACGAAATCATTTCTGAAGACGGTAACTCAATCACAATTCGTCTTCTTAATGGCTATGATGGCGACATCGACGCTAACGCTGTTGTTAAAGATAAAGGCAAGGGCGGCAAGAAGTCACCGAAGACAGGTGCAGCTACTGCAACAGGACTTGCTGCAGCAGGTGCAGGTGCAGCTATTCTTCTTGCATTAAGAAAAAAGGAAGACGCTGAGTAATTTTTGATTAATTAAAATACCTGTAACTCTTGTTACAGGTGTTTTTTATATTAAAACAAACCCCGATTGCAGATAATAATTAAGCAAAAAGGGCTTTGGAGTGTTTTTATGAGCGAAAACAATAAAAGAAACAGCAAAAAAACCGTGCTGATTATTATAGCTGTTATATTAATTCTCGGCGGAAGCGGCATTTTGGGCGTTCATATATATAACCAGCGCAAAGCAGAGGAGGGCACGCAGGATATTTCGTCCGTTGTTTCCTCAACCTCGGCGGTGCAGATTGATGACACCAAAATTGAAAATCCGATTGATTTTAAAGCGCTTCAGAAAAAGAACAGCGATATTTATGCATGGATAAATGTTCCCGGAACAAAGGTTGATTATCCCGTTGTTCAGAGTCCGCAAAGCGATGAATTCTATCTTAAGCACAGCGCAGTTGATAAATCGTGGATTGCAAGCGGCGCAATTTATTCAGAGCTTTCAAACTCTAAAACATTTAACGACAGAGTAACTGTTTTATACGGTCATAACGGATATTCAGACACAATGTTCACAACGCTTCATAATTTTGAGAAGAAGGATGTGTTTGATAAGAACGAATATTTTGTTATCTACACACCGTCGTCAAGGCTGACATATAAAATTGTTTCGGCATTCAAGTATGACGACAGACATATTATGAGCAGCTTTGATTTTCAGAATGATAAGGTTTTCCTCGATTTTCTTGCTATGATTCAGAATCCCGAATCAAGCAATAAGAGCGTCAGAGAAAATCTCGGCAGAGAGCTTACAACCGATGATAAGGTTGTTGTGCTTTCAACATGCATAACAAATCAGAAAAGTAACAGATATTTAGTATGCGGGGTATTAGAGAAAAATGAAAAAACCTATTGATCCCAGTCTCGGCAGCATCAGCGAAGACCAGCTTCTTAAGGATTTGAATACAAATGATGAAGAAGAGGCTCCCGAGGTCGGCTATTTAACAACGGATATTTTCGGCGAAACAGGCTTTGAGAAATCTGATGAAACCCTTTCTGTTGAAGAAATAATGGATGAAATTGAGGGCGCATCCCTTAAAGGAATGCCCGGCGAAAAGAAAACGCCGTCAAGAAGCAAGTATTCATCAGGTCACAGCCATCGCCACAGCCACCATCACCACCATTCATCAAGCAGCAGAAAAAAGAAGAAAAAAGAGCAGAAGCTTCCCATTGCCGCAAGAATAGCAATCGGAATTCTGGTATTCCTTCTTCTGATTGTTGTTTTAGGCGCAGTTGCCTTCTTCGTAATGAGGGGCATGGGTCAGCGCGATTTGAATAATGTCAGCGCAGATAATGTGAACTATCAGGAAACCATTGAATATAAAGGCCACACCTATCAGTATAATGATGATGTTGTGTCCCTTGCATTTCTCGGAATAGACCAGAGAACGCTTGAAAATTCAACAACAAGCGATTTCGTCGGCGCTTCCGATGCGGATGTAGTTGTAAGTGTAAACACAAAAACGGGCGAAACAAGCGTTATTGCCGTTCCCCGTGACACAATGGTTGATGTTGATATGTGGAGCACAAGCGGAATCTTCCTCAGAACTGAAAAAACTCAGCTTTGCCTTGCATATGCCTACGGCGACGGAAAAACAAAGAGCTGCGAAAATGCAGTAACTTCAATAAGCCGTGTTCTTTATAATGTTCCTATTCAGAAGTATTTTGCGCTCGACCTCGACGGAATTGCACCTCTTAACGATGCAATCGGCGGCGTAACTGTTACCTCGCTTTACGATATTCCCGAGTACAACATTAAAGTCGGCGATGAGGTTACTCTTAAAGGCGATATGGCAGAAACTTATGTAAGAACCCGTGATATGGACAGCATAAGCGCATCGTTAAACAGAACGGACCGCCAGGTTCAGTATATCAATGCATTTGCTAACCAGGCACTTCCAGCAGTTGTAAAGGATTTCTCAACGATTTCAAAGCTTTATAACACCGCTTCAAAATATTCAAGAACCAATCTCACGCTTAATAACGCAACATATGTTGGTTCACTGCTTCTTTCAAAGGGAGTAACGGATTTCAAAACATATACTATCGAGGGCGAAATGAAGGCGGACGAAAATCCGACGATGCCGGGTATCGTTCACGCTGAATTTTATCCCGATGAAGATAGCTTGATGGAAACAGTTCTTGCTGTGTTCTATACTCAGATTGACTAAAAGACAGGCTTATGCCTGTCTTTTTTAAATAGTTTTAAGTGCCGAGCCCCGAGCTCCGAGTTGTCGGGTCGCTTTGCTCCGATTATAATTAATTGTTCGAGCGCAGCGAGTAGGCATTAGGGAATCGAACCCAGTAAGCCTTAAATTGCATATTTCACGCCCCTTTTTCCACTTTTTGTCTTACCA
>SVQE01000046.1 GCA_015065505.1 Oscillospiraceae bacterium | reverse complement strand
TATGCTTGCGCTCAAAAACACGCTTGATGCGGTTTTTGCAGCAGGCGCAGTGCCTGCCGAGGCAGGTGAATTTACAAAAAGAGCCTTCTTAAACGGAAAAATAGACTTAACTCAGGCGGAAAGCGTTGCTCAGATTATTTCGGCGCAGGGTGATGCCGAGCTTAAGGCATCCTTTAACGCGCTTCACGGTGTTTTAAGCGATGAGATTAACTCTGTTTTAAGCAGGCTTCTTGATATGAGCGCACTTATGGCGGCGTGGGTTGATTATCCCGACGAGGAAATACCCGAGCTCAGCGAAACCGAGCTTGAAGCAACGCTTAAAGAGGCTGCATCAAAGCTTAAAAAGCTGCTTGATAATTATGAAAGCGGTCAGACCATAACCTGCGGAGTTGACACCGTTATTGCAGGCAGACCGAACGCGGGCAAATCCAGCCTTATGAATATGCTTTCAAAGACCGAAAAGAGCATTGTTACCCATATTGAAGGAACAACAAGGGATATTGTTGAGGACAGTGTTCGCCTCGGCGATATTGTTTTACATCTTAAGGATACCGCAGGGCTGAGAAACAGCGATGATTTTGTTGAGGCAATAGGAATAGAAAAGGCGTATAACGCAATCGAAAATGCACATCTGATTCTTGCGGTTTTTGATTTATCGCAGGAGCTTTCGGCGGATGATTTTAATTTGATAGAAAAATGCAGCGGCAAAAACGCTGTTGCGGTTATAAATAAAACAGACCTTGAAGCAAAAATGGACGCTTCAATTATTGAAAAAGCCTTCGGCAGCACGGTTTATATCAGCGCAAAGAATAACGAGGGACTTGAAGAACTCTCAAAAGCAGTTTATAATCTTTTAGGAGTTGCCGATTTCGACTCAAACGCTCCCCTGCTTGCAAATCTCAGGCAGAAGCAGAATTGCCGGAGAGCATATGAAAGCATTTGCGAGGCAATCAGCGGCGTTCAGATGGGAATAACCTTTGACGCTATAAATGTTATGATTGATTCTGCGGCGGACGAGCTTTTATCTTTAACAGGAAAGAAAGCAACCACTGAGGTTGTTAATAATATATTCAGTAAGTTTTGTGTAGGGAAATAAAAATTGACCGAGCAAAGCGAGAAACATATTCTTGGCTCCCTTTGCGAAAGGGAGCTGTTGCGAAGCGACTGAGGGATTCAAAATAGGTTAAATCCCTCCGTCTGCCTGCGGCAGCCACCTCCCTTTGATAAAGGGAGGCAAGAATAGGTTTGGAGATTTATATGTATAACGGCGGAAAGTATGATGTAATAGTTATTGGTGCAGGGCACGCAGGTATTGAGGCTGCCCTTGCTTCGGCGCGTCTCGGCGCACGCACCGCCGTTTTTACAATAAATCTCGACTGGGTTGGCAATATGCCGTGCAACCCTTCAATCGGCGGCACCTCAAAAGGCCATCTTGTGCGTGAAATAGATGCACTCGGCGGAGAAATGGGCAAAGCAGCTGATAAATATACGCTACAATCAAGAATGCTCAATCTCGGAAAGGGACCTGCGGTGCATTCATTAAGAGCGCAGATAGACAGACGCGAATATTCCGCAGGAATGAAGCACACGCTTGAAAAATGCGAAAACCTTGATATCCGTCAGGGGGAAATTGTTGATTTATTCTGCGATGAGGATAAAAACTGGCACGCGGTAACAAGACTCGGCGCGGAATTTATCTGCAAGGCGGTTATTATTGCAACGGGAACCTTCCTCGGCGGAAGAGTTTATATCGGCGAGGTGTCCTACGAAAGCGGACCCGACGGTATGTTTCCTGCAACAGAGCTTGCAAAAGCACTGAAAAAGCTTGATATTCCGCTGAGAAGATTTAAAACGGGCACGCCAAGCCGAGTTAACAGAAGGTCTATTAATTTTGAAAGCCTTGAAGAGCAGTGCGGCGATGAAAGAACACAGCCGTTTTCGTTTGAAACCGAAAATGCTCCCGAGAACAAGGTTTTGTGCCACATAACATACACAAATGAGAAAACCAAAGAGGTTATTTTAAACAATCTTCACCGCTCGCCCATGTACAGCGGAAAGATTGAGGGCAAAGGACCCCGCTACTGCCCGAGCTTTGAGGATAAAATTGTTCGTTTTGCAGATAAACAGCGCCATCAGCTCTTTATTGAGCCCTGCGGCGAGAACACGGAAGAGATGTATCTGCAAGGACTTTCCTCCTCGCTTCCCGAAGAGGTTCAGCTTGAATTCATTCATACTATTCCCGGGCTTGAAAATGCACAGGTTATGAGATGCGCCTACGCCATTGAATACGACTGCGTTGACCCGACGGCGCTCAAGGCAACACTTGAGTTCAACGATATTGAGGGGCTTTACGGCGCAGGTCAGTTCAACGGCTCAAGCGGATATGAGGAAGCTGCCGCGCAGGGACTTGTTGCAGGAATTAATGCTGCAAGAAAGGTTCTGGGCGAAAGCGAAATCGTGCTCGACCGAGGCGGTTCATATATAGGAACGCTTATTGATGATTTGGTTACAAAGGGCTGTTCCGACCCCTACCGTATGATGACCTCGCGAAGCGAATACCGCCTTGTTTTAAGGCAGGATAACGCAGATGAAAGATTAACGCCATTAGGGTATAAAATTGGACTGATAAGCGAAGAACGCTATAATAAATTTCTCAATAAGCAAAGGCTTATAAAAGAGGAAATGAAAAGGGTTGAAAGAACCTCGATTCCGCTAAGCCTCGAGCTTCAGAAGGTGCTTGAAGAGGCAGGAACAGCGCCGATGAAAACGGGCTGCAAGATGATTGAGCTCCTTCGCAGACCGCAGATAACGTACGAGCACTTAGCGCCTTTTGATAAAGAGCGCCCTGCCCTGCCCTATGAAATCTTTGAGCAGGTTGAAATATCCATAAAATACGAGGGATATATTAAAAAGCAGGAGGCACAGATAAAGGAAATGCGCCGAATTGAGGAAAAACAAATCCCCGAGGATATAGACTACACTAAATTAAAGGGGCTCCGACTTGAAGCCGTTGAAAAGCTTTCTAAAATCAGACCGCAGAACTTAGGTCAGGCAAGCAGAATAAGCGGAGTAAACCCGGCAGATATAACCGCCCTTAACATTATTTTGGAGAGTTTATGATAAACAAAGAGCTTTTAAAGGAATATGCACAGAGCTTCGGCGTAAATCTTAATGAAAATGCTCTTGAATGCTTTGATAAATATGCAGAAATTCTTGTTGAAACCAATAAGGTTATGAATTTAACTGCAATAACCGAGCCCGATGAGATAGTTATTAAGCATTTTACCGACAGCCTTGCATTTCTTAAATATGTTTCACTCGGTGACGGAGCATCTGTTGTTGATGTAGGAACGGGCGCAGGCTTCCCGGGCGTCCCCCTTCTGATTGCAAACAATAATATCAGGCTTACGCTGCTTGACGCTCTCAGCAAAAGGTTAAGCTTCCTTGAAACTGTTCTTGAAAGCTGTAATCTAAGCTCAGAGCTTGTTCATGCAAGAGCAGAGGATGCAGGGCATGACGGAAAGCTTCGTGAAACGTTTGATTTTGCAACTGCAAGAGCTGTTGCACCGCTTAATGTGCTTGCAGAATACTGTTTGCCTTTGGTCAAAACGGGCGGATACTTTGTTGCACTTAAGGGCAGCGAGGACGAAACAGAGAGTTCAAAAAACGCTGTATCCCTTCTCGGAGGCGAAATTGAGGATATTGTTTCATATAAACTACCCAACGGAGACCCGAGGTCAATAGTAATTATTAAAAAGATATCGCAAACGCCGACACAATACCCGAGGAAGCCTAAAAAAATAGCCTCCTCCCCTATCGGATAGAATTGAATAATGTCGAATGCAAAGGATTTTCCACGACTGGAAATCCTTTTATTTTGTGAAATCTTATGTTATTATCTTATTACGGCAAACATAAAGGATGATTCAAATGGACGGACTATCATATGTTAAAACACAAATGCTTCTTCCTAATCCCTATCAGCCAAGACGCAAGTTTGAAAGCGACGAAATGCTGACCCTTGCAGATTCAATTAAAGAAAACGGCGTATTGCAGCCCCTATTAATAAGAAGAATAAATAATTCCGATTATTTTGAGGTAATTGCAGGCGAAAGAAGGCTCAGAGCGGCAATTCTTGCCAATCTTGAGGAAGTTCCCTGCATTGAAATGGATATAGGATATGAGCAGAGCGCCGTTATTTCCATTCTTGAAAACATACAGAGAAGCGACCTCAGCTTTTTTGAGGAAGCAACCGCAATCGGACAGCTTATCGACCACTTCGGAATGACGCAGGCTCAGGCGGCACAGCGACTTTCAAAAAGTCAGAGCGCACTATCTAATAAGCTGCGATTGCTTAAATTGCCCGTTGATGTCAGATATTTCATTGAGAAAGAGGGCTTATCGGAACGGCATGCAAGGGCTTTATTAAGATTAAGCAATGAAAAAGACATATGGAAGGTTCTAAACATTATAAAAGAGCGCAATCTTAATGTTGAGCAGACCGAAAGCTATATTGAGTCAATAACCAAGGACAGGCGTAAGCCCAAAAAGCGCAATAAAGCAGTGTTCAAGGATGTTCGTATCTTTATAAACACGGTAAACAGAGCGATTGAAACAATGAAAGCGTCCGGTATAGACGCATACTCAAATAAAACGGAAACGGATGAATATATCGAGTTTACGGTTAAAATACCGAAAAATGCAGAAATGAATGAGAATAATTCTCAGCTACCCAATTCGGCTTAAAACGGGCAACCGTTTTAAACATATTCTCCTCTTTTCATCACGCGGAGCGGACAGGCACAGCCTGTCCGCTTTGCGTTTATGCATAATATGTTTCACGTGAAACGCAAATTCCGACGCTGTACTATCGTACGCATCGGAATTTTAGAGTTTCACGTGAAACATTGTGATTTATTCTTGATATACACTAAATAATAGTGTATAATAAAACAAATCGGCAAAGAGGTGGTTTAATGGGAAAAACAGTTGCGATTTTCAACCAGAAGGGCGGCGTAGGTAAAACTACAACCTGTGTTAATATGGCTGCCGCACTGGGCGCAAAGGGCAAAAAAACACTAATTGTTGATGTTGACCCCCAGGGAAACTCAACATCTGGCGTTGGTGTTGATAAAAGTGATGTTGAGTATTCAACCTATGATATGCTTGTTGAGGATGTCTCTGCAAGAGCTATTATGATTGAAACAGAGTTCAAAAACCTGTATTTGCTTCCTTCAAGTATGGATTTGGCAGGCGCAGAGCTTGAGCTTGCAGAAAAAGAGAACAGAAACAGGATATTAAAGAAGACTTTGGCTTCTCTTGTTATGGAATTCGATTTCATTATTATCGACTGTCCGCCGAGCCTGGGTGTGCTTTCTATTAATGCACTTGTTGCTGCAGATACTCTTATTGTTCCGCTTCAATGTGAATACTATGCGCTTGAGGGATTAAGTCAGCTTGTAAGCACTGTAAGAACGATAAAACAGCACTATAACGAGCATCTTGAGCTTGAGGGTGTGCTTTTCACTATGTATGACAGCAGATTAAAGCTTACTCAGCAGGTTATTGATGAGGTTAATAAATACTTCCCGAATAAATCATACAAGACAATGATTCCGAGAAGTGTTAAAATCGCAGAAGCACCGAGCTTTGGTGAACCTATTATATATTATGAGAAATATTCAAAGCCTGCCTTTGCATACAGAAAATTTGTTGATGAATTCTTAAAGAGAGGAGTTTAGTATATGGCTAAGAAACAATCGGGACTTGGAAAAGGGCTTGACGCACTGTTGTTAGAGAACAGTGTTTCAGACAAACTATCTTCCTCAACCCTTCCTATTAATGAGATAATACCTAATAAGGAGCAGCCGAGAAAAACCTTTGATGAAGCGGCTTTGAACGAGCTTGCCGACTCAATTTCACAGCACGGCGTGCTTCAGCCGCTGCTTGTTCGTCCGCTTCCCGAGGGCAGTTATCAGCTTGTTGCAGGTGAGCGCCGCTGGCGTGCTTCACGAATTGCAGGGCTCACGGAAGTTCCCGTTATCATTAAAGAGCTTTCGGATACGGAGGCTATGCAGCTTGCAATTATTGAAAACCTGCAGAGAGAGGACTTAAATCCGATTGAAGAGGCAGAGGGCTTGCAGGCGCTGATTGATAAATGCGGTTTCAATCAGGAGGAGGCAGCTGCTTCCGTCGGTAAGTCAAGACCTGCAATAACCAACGCTTTAAGACTATTAAAGCTTCCGCCCGAGGTTCGGGATATGACGAGAGAGGGAACAATCAGCGCAGGCCACGCAAGAGCACTTCTTGCATTTGATAACGATGCAATGATTATTGAAGCTGCAAATCAGATTGTTTCACGCAAACTTACCGTTCGTGATGTTGAAAAAATGGCGCAGAAGCCAAAGACTCAGCGCACAAAAACGGCTAAACGACGCGATTCTTTCTATGATGAGGTTGAGCTTTCACTCAGCGAAACCCTCGGAAGAAAGGTTAAGGTTATAAACGGAAGGTCTAAGGGAACACTTGAAATTGAATTCTATTCCCTTGATGATTTAAAGAATATTGCGAATATCTTAGGCAAATAAGGAGGACAAATATGCTTGATATAAAATTCGTAAGGGAAAACCCCGAAATAGTTAAGGAAAATATTAAAAAGAAGTTCCAGGAGCACAAGCTCGGTTATGTTGACGAGGTTATAGCTCTTGATGAAGAGAGAAGAGCTGCAATTTCCAGAGCGGATGAGCTCAGAGCAAACAGAAACAAGATTTCAAAGGAAATCGGCGTTCTTATGTCGCAGGGCAAGCGCGAAGAGGGAATGGCGCTCAAGGAAAAGGTAACCGCGCAGGCAAAAGAGCTTGAATATCTTGCAAACAAGGAAACCGAGCTCGGCGAAAAGGTAACAAAGCTCATGATGAGCATTCCAAACATTATTGATGACAGCGTTCCGATTGGTAAGGACGACAGCGAAAATGTTGAGGTTCAGAAATACGGCGAGCCAGTTGTTCCCGATTACGAAATTCCCTATCACACCGATATTATGGAAACCTTCGACGGAATAGATATGGACGCTGCCGGCAGAGTTGCAGGAAACGGCTTCTATTATCTTATGGGCGACATTGCAAGGCTTCACAGCGCAGTTATCAGCTATGCGCGCGATTTTATGATAGACAGAGGCTTCACCTATGTTGTTCCTCCGTTTATGATTCGTTCAAATGTTGTAACGGGCGTTATGAGCTTTGAAGAAATGGATGCAATGATGTATAAAATCGAGGGCGAGGATTTATACCTTATAGGTACCTCCGAGCATTCGATGATTGGTAAGTTTATTGACACAATTACC
This sequence comes from Oscillospiraceae bacterium, assembly GCA_015065505.1. GTDB lineage: Bacteria > Bacillota > Clostridia > Oscillospirales > Acutalibacteraceae > Eubacterium_R. The sequence continues at coordinate 10,545 of SVQE01000046.1, read as the reverse complement.
CCCGAAGAGAAGCTTCCGTTAACTCTTACCTCTTATTCACCCTGTTTCAGAAAGGAAAAGGGCGCTCACGGCATAGAGGAAAGGGGCGTATACCGTATTCATCAGTTTGAAAAGCAGGAAATGGTTGTTGTTTGTAAGCCCGAGGAATCACGCTATTGGTTCGACCAGCTCTGGCAGAACACCGTAGACCTTTTCAGAACTCTTGATATTCCCGTTCGTACTCTTGAATGCTGCTCGGGCGACCTTGCAGACTTGAAGGTTAAGAGCGTTGATGTTGAAGCGTGGTCACCCCGTCAGAAGAAATACTTTGAGGTTGGCTCCTGCTCAAATCTCACAGACGCTCAGGCGCGCAGACTTAAAATCAGAATTAAGGGCGAAAACGGAAATTATCTTGCACACACTCTCAATAACACCGTTGTTGCTCCTCCGAGAATGCTTATTGCATTCCTTGAAAACAATCTCAATGAAGACGGAAGCGTAAATATTCCCGAAGCACTGAGAATGTATATGGGCGGCAAGGACAAGATTGTTCCCAAAAAGTAAAAACGCACAAATTTGAAAAAGTTAAAATAATCAAAAAAGAACCGAGGACAAATATCCTCGGTTTTTATTTGCACAGGAGTTCAATTATTTTAACATCTTGTGCAAAACGACATATTTACAGGCTTTTATTTTTGTATATTGAAAAAAGATTGTTTAAATAAACTCTTTACTTTAGCGCTTTAATAAAGTATAATCATAGCGCCTTAAATAAAAGGCGCAGAATTGGGAAAATTTAAAAAATTCCCAATGGGAGGTGGATTATGCAAAACATTCTCTGGTATAAAAGAAAAGCCAACAAATGGGAAGAAGCGCTCCCCGTCGGCAACGGCAGAATAGGCGCAATGGTTTTCGGAAATCTTAAAAGAGAGAGGATTGCTCTTAATGAGGATTCTCTTTGGTCGGGCTATCCGAAGGATTTAAACAAAAAGGATGCAGGCAAATATCTTGCAGGTCTCAGAGAAGCAGTTTTCTTAGGCGCTCACGATGATGCAAATAAAATTGCCAACACGGATTTTCACGGTCACTGGAGTGAATCATATCTGCCTTTCGGTGATTTATTAATTGATTACACCACTTCAAAAGCACAGGGCTATTCAAGGGAACTTAATCTTGAAACGGCGGTTGCAACAACCGAAAACGACGCTGTTTGCCAGAAGGTTTTTGTAAGCCACCCCGCACAGCTTCTTGTTATTAAGATTAGCGCAAAGGAAGATATTTCCTTTAAAATAAGACTGAAAAGCCAGTTGAAATATAATGCGTACACCGAAAACGAAACACTGTTTATGGAAGGACATGCACCCGAAATATGTATGCCCCCATACTATAACACAGGTGTTGTTTTCAGCTACGGCGAAGGCGCAATGACCTTCTGCGCCGCAGTTAAGGTTTTAGGAAACGCGGAATTTGAAAAGAACTGCATAAAATTCACCAATCAGAGGGAAGCGGTTATTCTTGTTTCCCTTGCAACAAGCTTTATTGATTATAAATCAATGCCGACGGCAGATGCAAAGGAGCGTGCTCTTTCATATTTTGAAAACATAAAGAGCTACGACGAGCTTCTCAGCGAGCATATTGCCGACCATTCAGCGCTCTTTGACAGAGTTGAGATTGATTTGGGCAGCGAAAGAGCCGACTTGCCGACTGACAGAAGGCTTGCACAATTCCAGAAGCACAGCGAAAAGGATAACAATCTTGCAGCGCTTCTTTTCCAGTACGGCAGATATTTAACTATTGCCACATCAAGGGCAGGAACGCAGGCAAGCAATCTTCAGGGCATTTTCAACGAGCATTTAAGAGCGCCGTGGTCATCGAACTACACAACAAATATCAACACCGAAATGAACTATTGGTGCACCGATATATGCAATCTTTCAGAATGCTTCAGCCCGTTTTTTGAGCTTGTTAAGCATATGGTTGAAAACGGCAGAGTTACCGCAAAGGATTATTATAACTGCGGCGGTTCGTGCGCGCACCATAACAGCGATATCTGGGGTGCAAGCCGTCCTGCAGGCGACCCTCTCGGAAAAGCGCAGGCTCAAAGCTATGCATATTGGCAGAGTGCGCTGCCGTGGATGCTTAATCAGGTGTTTGAGCACTACAGATATACCGAGGATAAGGCTCTGTTTGAAGAAATGAAGCCCTATTTCAAAGAGGTGCTTGATTTCTACAACGATTTTCTTGTTGAAAAGGACGGCGTGTTGGTAACCTGTCCGAGCCTTTCACCCGAAAACACCTTCTATGATAACGGCGTTAAGGGCAGTATTACATATATGCCGACAATGGATATCGGCATTCTTGAAGAATTTTTCGCAAATTGCCGCGAGTTCGGCTTTGAAACACCCGAAACACCGCCGATTCCTGTCGGAAGTGACGGAAGAATCAACGAATGGGTTGAGGAATATGAGGAAAAAGAGCCCGAGCACAGGCATGTAAGCCATCTCTACTGCGTTTATCCCTCGGCTATAGAACAGAGCGAGGAGGTTAACGAAGCAGCAAGGCAGTCGCTCTATGCAAGGGGCTTCGGCGGAACGGGCTGGTCGCTCGGCTGGAAGGTTTGCCTCTGGGCAAGGCTCGGCAATCCCGAAAACGCAATGACGCTTATTATTAATCAGCTCTATCCGATTACACCGGGCAGCTTCGGTCACAACAGGGGAGGCAGCTATCCTAACATGCTTGATGCACATCCGCCCTTCCAGATTGACGGCAACTTCGGCGTTGCAGCAGGTATTGCAGAAATGTTTAAGAAAAGAAGCATTCCCGAAAACTGGAGCGGATATGTTAAGGGAATTAAGCTCTACGGCAACAAAACGCTGAACCTCGTTTTTGAAAACGGAAAAATAGTTAACGAAGAGGTTCTTTAAAAGAGAATAAGCAATAAAAAAGCTCATCGATAATACTTCGATGGGCTTTTTCTTATGTAATTATTTAATTTTATAGTCGGGTTCGCCGATAAGAAGAACTGCGGGTGCAATATATTTTTTAAGCATACGCTCGAGCTTATCGGGAAGCGGGAAGCCCGAGAAATCAACATAATGCACTGCAAGAGTAGGCAAATCGGGGAACGAAGAGTTCTTAACAATGATGTGCCTTTCGTTTGTGAAATCGAAATCAAGCTGACGCACCTGGCACGCCTCTTCTATTCTTACAAGAATACGAAGCACCTTCGGGCGAATCCACGCAGCCTTGGTGCAGGCGGTGAATTTTATATCGCCGTATTTGATAACGGTGTTTTCATATTTATTATTAAAGCCGAGGTGGAGCTTATTAACAAAGCTGCCTTCCTTCCATACCAGATAAAGCTCGTTATCCTTATCAAGATGGAAAATAAAGCGGTCCGTTCTGCCGACATATTCGTTAAATACGGTTGAAATGGTTACATTGAGCATTGAAGCATAGGGGCTCGACCTTGTGTAGAGCGCCTTGTTATTATATTTCTGCTCAAGCTCGGTGTTACGCTCGATTGCAGGAAGATAATCCTTATCGGGCAGCTCGGCAAGCTTCTTTTTCAGCTTATCTTCATATTCCTTAACGGGCTCGTTCCAAAGCTCCTTTGCCATATCGTGAACAGCCTTTGAAAGCAGCTCGTCCTGAGAAACTGCGGCATTGATAACCAAAACGGTGTCCTTATCCTCAAAAACATATCCCATCTGACCGAAAAGTCCGTAAGCGCGGTATGTATTCGGAATTGATGTGCGCCAGAAGCCGTAGCCATAGCCCTGAGTAACATCGGGCTGACCTCTTTTAACAGTCGGAACCTGATAAGAGGTTGCCTGCTCTATCCAGTCGGCAGGGATAACCTGCTTGCCGCAGTAAACACCGCCGTTTGCATAGCAAAGCATAATCTTTGCAAAGTCATCGGTTGAAAGATAGAGTCCCCAACCGCCTGCGGCATGGCCGTGAATACCCTGTTCCCACATCGGCTTTTTGATTCCGAGAGGTTCAAATAAACGCGGATAGAGGAAATCAACAAGTGTTTCACCGTAAACAACGCTGATAATTGCAGAAAGAATATAGAAGTTATCATTAACATACATAAACTTTTTGCCAGGCTTATGATAAAACGGCGCATTGAAAAAGATTGAAAGCCAGTCTTTCAGATGACGCGACCTCGCCATACCAATCATTTTGCCCGCCGTCATTGTTATAAGATGACGAACGGTTATGTTTTTGTTGTAGCCGAGCTTATCGTATTCGGGGAAAAACTTGCTTACCGAATCCTCTAAATTCACTTTTCCCTCATCAATGGCAAAGCCGATTGCCGTTGCCGTTATTGATTTGGAAACGGAATACATACTGTGGGTGGTTTCCTTGTCGTACGGGGGATAAACGCCTTCGGCAACAACTTTCTGATTTTTAATCAGAATAAATGAATTGATGCCGAGGTTTTCTCTTTCGCCTCTTTCAATAAAATCATAAACTGCCTTGGGATTAATTCCGTTTTTGGAACAGGTGCTGCGCTTAATTTCCAAACTCATTTCATCACAACCTTTATAAATTAATTCCTCTTATTTTTGAAATCATCAGTATGAACAAATTCCATATAACCTGGAAGAAAATTATGCTTAAAGCAGAAAGCTGGGTATATGCTTCAAGAACCGCAAGCAGAACAACCGCCGCAAAGCCGAGCGCACTTCCGAAGAAGGACAGGAATTTTATCAGTTTTCGCTGACTTACTATGATTTCCGCCGCCCTCATTGCAGAAACGAAGCCGAGCGCGGTTCCGTTATGAACAACATAGGCAGGCGATTTTTCAACATGCATATTTGAATATTTTTCAAAAACCATTGCAGAAGAAGGATTCATAACCCTTATGAATCCGTCGGGCAGACCAAAAAGCTTTGCAAGATTTTTTTCGTTAAGATACGGGTCCGCGCTCTTAACAATTATTGTTATTCCGCTCTTTTCAAGCTTTCTGAGCTCTCGTTTAAGATTGGGCTCAGCCGAATAGCTTACAACAAACATAGCGGTGAGCTTTGAATCAACCGAAAGATAAAGAACCTTTCTTCCCCTTATTGAATGCTTTTTCTCAAAGCTTTCGGACGGAACGGGAACACCGTGGTTTTTCAGCATTGTTCTGTTGCCGACAAGGATTTTCTTGTTATAAATCCATGCCGAGGTGCCCTGCTTATCCTCATATTTTACCCTGTCAACCTTAGGAAGAATTGACTGCTTGCCGATTATAACATCATCGAAAACATGGGCAAGGGGACTCTTTGTCTGAATCATAACGGCTGCTGCCTGAATGATTGCGTCGTCAACCTTTGCGCCGTCGAAGGTTTTTATGCCGTGCATTTCACAGCTGTTTTTTGAAAAGAGGTCGGCAGCCTCCATAACCATTGTGTTTGCGTTATAAGCCATTGCCGCGCCTTCATATCCGCAAACCCTTGAGCCGAAATCGCTCAGAGCATACGAAACATCGCAGAGGCAGGAGTTTGTTAAATACAAGCTGCAGCAGGGAAGCGAAACGCAGAGTCCGCACATAAGCATATTAAATGCGGTGTTGAAATTATCAAGAAGCCCAACGGCAACAAACAGCGCCGCGTTGAGCACAAGCGCAATCGGAAGAATTGTTTTTGCAAGCTTGTTTGCAGGCTCGTTTTTATATGATATTTCAATAAAGTTTGTGGGGAAATCCGTTTTAACGCTTGTTTTTATAACGGGAGAGTCCTCAACAAGTCCGCGGCAGATAATTTCTGCGTCTATATTATTAGTTATATTCTCAACTGTGTATTTGTCGTTGGTTTCGGTTATAAATCTGAAATTATCAATGCTTCTTTTTAAAACCATTGCCTTTCCGAAAGATGACATCATAAGGGAAAAACAGCCGAAGCCCGTGAGAAGAATTCCGTTATCAATCCATATATCGTTATTAACCGTCAGAATTATTGTGTGAAGCAGAATTATAACATTTATAATGCTTACGGAAAAATCAAAGCCGATGCGCTTTTTGATTTTGAAGCCGTGAATAAAGGCTTTGAAATTAACCGCTATTGCCGCAATATAAAGAATAAGGGCAACTGCAAAGTACGCGCCGTGATTTGTCATAAACGAGGGAAGATAGGCGCTGTCCTTCAGGGTTGTTATCAGAATTGTTATAACAAGAAGGAAAAGGGTTGCAAGAGTGCGGATTATATGTGATTTTTTGCTTGTAAGAAGCTTATGCAAAAAATTATCGCTCTCGCGCTGATTAACAAATTCCTCTTTAACCTCTTCGCTGTTTCCGAGCTTAAGGTCTGTTTCATCAGGACCGAAAAGGCGGAATTTAACAACCTTTTCGCGCCTGCGCTCCTCAAGAATCTGCTCGGCAATGCCCTCATCAATGGTCGGAACCTCTTCAATTTCGTCGTCAAAGCCTTCAAAGGTTATCTGGTCGCCCGTTTCGGGAACAAAGTCGCTCTGCGACTGCTCAACAGCAAAGCCGTCGTAAATATTTTCCTTTGCAACAATGGTTGGAATTTCCTCAAGATCGGTTTCCTTGTTGCGCTTTGATTTTGAAACAAAGGTGAGGGGCTTTGTTTTTTCATTATCCTCATCAATCGGCTTTGCGATTTTAATATCATCATCGTCATTTTTGCCGAGGTCTATTGTTATTGTTTTTTCGGATTTCGTAAAATCGGGGGCGATTTTAACATCGTCGTCGTCATCCGAAATGTTTTTAGGCTTTGGCGCCTTTTTGCGCGGCTTCGAGGGAATGAATTCCTTAATTTCTTCCTCTTCCTCAATGCTTTGATAAACCCTTGCTATTTTATCAACAACAGCCTGTTCATCAACAACAACATCTTCAATCGCCGCTTTCGCCTGTTCGTCAAGCTTTTTTTCGGCGGATTTAAGCTGCCGTTCAGCCTGCGCCTTGATTTCTTCGGCTCGCCTGATTATTTCTTCTATTGATAAATTCTCACTCATATTTTCTCACTTAACTATATTTCACTATGCCTTATGCACTATGCACTATGCCTTATTTCAATCTCTGCCTTGCAATTTCATACATAATAATTCCTGCCGCAACCGATGCATTAAGAGAATTAACATGCCCGAGCATCGGAAGGGAAACGGTTACATCGCATTTCTCCTTAATAAGTCTGCCGACTCCGTTGCCCTCACTGCCTACAACAAGTGCAGCGCCGCCCGAGAAATCGGTTTTGTTCCAGCGCTGACCGTCCATATCTGCGGCATAAATCCAAATGTTTTGCTTTTTTAAATCATCTATTGTCTGTGCAAGGTTGCCGACTCTTGCAACCTTCATATATTCAAGCGCGCCGCAGCTTGTTTTGGAAACAACAAAGTTCAGCCCAACATTGCGCCTTTTGGGAATTATTATTCCGTGCGCGCCGCAGGCTTCGGCGGTTCTTATTATTGCGCCGAGGTTATGGCTGTCTTCAATTTCATCGCAAATAATGATGAACGGCGGCTGATTTTTCTCTTTTGCAAGCGCTAAAATATCTTCAACGCTTGAATATTCGTGCGACGGAACATTTGCCGCAACGCCCTGGTGGTTTGCGCCTGCACAAAGTGCGTCGAGCTTTTTTCTGTCAACATTTTTAACAACGATTTTCTTTTCCCTGCAAAGCGCAAGAATATGATTTATTGAGCCCTCGCGTTCGCCCTTTGCAACAAGCACATTTTCAATTTCGCGTCCGCTTTTAAGAAGCTCAAGCACGGCATTTCTGCCGATAATTAAATTGTCGTTGGTTTTAAAACTTTCGTTTTTCATATTAAAACTTCCACTACATAATAATACATTTTTGATTATAGCATTTTATATTTAATTAAGCAACAAAAAAAGCAGGTAAAACCTGCTTTTTCCACTTGTTTTTTTACACTTCTGCGATAAGCTCAACCTCACACAAAACGCCCTTGGGCAAATCCTTAACCGCAACGCAGGAGCGTGCAGGCTTTGAGGTGAAATATTTGCCGTAAATTTCATTGAATGCGGCAAAATCGTTTATATCCGCAAGGAAGCAAACTGTTTTAACAACCTTATCCATTGATGTGCCGGCTGCTTCAACAACTGCTTTGAGGTTTTCGCAAACCTGAGTGGTCTGTTCCTCGATTGTTTTTGCCTCAACGGTGTTTGTTTTCGGGTTAATTGCAATCTGACCCGAGGTGAAAAGCAAGCCGTTTGCTTTAACTGCCTGTGAATACGGACCGATTGCGTTCGGTGCGTTGTTAGTTGATATGTATTCCATAATTATTCTCCGTTCTGATTTAATTAACTATGTACTATGCGTTGTCAGCAGACTTGAAATCCTGCGTCCGTAAGCGCCTTTTTAACCGCAGCGATGTGCTCGAAGTTTCTTGTTTCAACACCGATTTTCAGATAGCAGTCGGTGATGTTCATATCGAGGTCGGTTGAATCGTAGTTAACCGAAACAACATTTGCGCCCTGCTCGGCAATAATTCGGCTTACTCCTGCAAGCTGACCGGGTTTATCCGAAAGCGCAATAACAATATCGGCGGTTCTTCCGCCCATCAGCAGACCTCTTTCAATAACTCGTGAAAGAATTGTTACATCAATATTTCCTCCCGAAACAAGGCAGCAAACATTTTTGCCGTTCATATCGGGAATTTTGCCGTTCATAACAGCCGCAACGGGAACTGCACCGGCACCCTCGGCAATTAGCTTCTGCTGTTCAAGCAGGGTTAAAATTGCAAGTGCGATTTCATCATCCGAAACGGTTATAATTCCGTCAACATATTCCCTGCAGATATCATATGTAAGTGTTCCCGGTGTTTTAACTGCAATACCGTCGGCGATTGTGTTAACCTTTGAGAGTGTTTCAATTTCACCGTCTGCCAGACTCTGCTGCATTGAGGTGGCACCGCTCGCCTGAACGCCGTAAACCTTGCAGGAGGGTTTAAGCTGCTTTATTGCATATGCAACGCCTGCAATAAGTCCGCCGCCGCCAACGGGAACAACGACTATATCCGCTTCGGGAAGCTGGTTTAATATTTCAAGACCGATTGTGCCCTGACCTGCAATAACATCGGGGTCGTTAAACGGATGAATAAACGCCATGCCCTTTTCCTTCTGAAGCTCGAGCGCTTTGTTATACGCATCGTCGTAAACGCCCTTAACCATGCAGATTTCGGCGCCGTATTTCTTTGTTGCCTCAACCTTGCTTATTGGAGCGCCTTCGGGAAGGCAAATCAGCGAATTAATTCCGCTTTTAGCCGCAGCAAGAGCAACGCCCTGCGCGTGGTTTCCTGCGGAACATGCGATAACGCCGTTTTTCTTCTCTTCATCAGAAAGCTGGCTGATTTTAAAATAAGAGCCTCGAACCTTGAACGAACCCGTAACCTGCAGATTTTCGGTTTTAAGATAAATATTTGCAGCAGGATTAAGCTTCGGTGCTGCAATCATATCTGTCTGACGGATAACCTCGCTCAGAACTCGTGAAGCTTTATATACCTTGTCAAGTGTTAACATAGTTTCACCTACTTGTTTTTGATTAATAGATATTTTAATACTTATGCATTTCAAAGTCAAATACTTTGTTTTGCTTGACAAGAAATGGGTTATATTATAGAATTATTTTATACTAAATGAAGGTGATTTGTTATGAAAAAAGCATTTGCAATTCTTTTATCAGCTTTGTTGATATGCGCGGCTTTTGCAGGCTGTTCATCAAACAAAAGCGAAAAATACAGCTCTGAAACGCTCATCATCGGCTACACCGAAGCCGTTGAGCCCTTCCTTTCAGTTGATGAAAACGGCAAGGCAACTGGCTTTGATGCCGAGCTTATGAAGCTGATTTTCGATGATGTTAAGGGCGATTTAAAGAACTACAGATTTGAAAAGGTTGAAGAGGGCTATATGCTTGAGGATGACGGCGGTTTCTTTGATTCCGAGGGCAATGAATACAGTGCAGCGCTTCTTATGGGCGGTGCGGCTAAAAACGAAGGCACCTTCAACGAGGATTATTCCTTCACCGAGCCGATTATAACAAACAGAGTTATTGCAGTAACCGCAAAGGGCAGTGAAAGAACAGGTTTTACGGATTTCAGCGAGGCTAAGGTTGTTGTTTCAAGCGATAATGCAATGAAAGCCTTTAAGGCAAACAAAACAATTTACTCGGCTTGCAAATCCTTAAGCGAAACAGATGATATAAATGTTGCGCTGAAAATGCTTGATGAGGGCGTTGCAGATATTCTTGTAACGGATGAATTCTGCTTCAATAAATGCGACAAAGCAGGCGATTATGCAGTTATGGAAAAAGAACTCGATACTATAGAGTATGTTATTGCATGTGCCAAATACAGCGGATGGAAGGATTCGCTCAACGAAGCAATCAAAGAGCTTAAGGACGAAAACTACGACGACGGCGACGCTTTCACACCCCTTGTTGAAAAATATTTCGGATACAACGCATCATCCTTTGAATATGAAACGAATGATTAATATTTAGAAAAACAAAAAACAGTCGGAGTTAGGGTGGGCAACTTAGGGATTTGATAGCCTAAAAATGCATCTTTTAGCGAAATACTGCGTTAAAAATGCTCGGA
>SVQE01000045.1 GCA_015065505.1 Oscillospiraceae bacterium | reverse complement strand
CGCCCTGATTGATTGAAAGCCTTTTATCGGGAATGATTAAATCCTCGTCAATTTCCTTGAACACGCCGAGTCCGTCGCATTTCGTGCAAGCTCCAAAGGGATTATTGAAAGAGAACATTCTTGGACTCATTTCTTCTATTGAAACGCCGTGCTCGGGGCAGGCATAGTTAAGCGAAAACAGCTCTTCGCCCTGCCCTACCACATCAACAAGAACAACACCCTTTGAAAGCTTTGTTGCAGTTTCGATACTATCGGTTAACCTTGACTTGATTTCTTCCTTTAAAACAAGGCGGTCAACAACTATTTCAATATTATGCTTTTTATTCTTTTCAAGCTTGATATCCTCGGATAAATCGAAAACCTCGCCGTCTATTCTCGCACGAACAAAGCCCTGCTTTGAGGCGTCTGCAAGCTCTTTTACAAATTCGCCCTTCTTGCCCCTTGCAATGGGCGCCATAAGCTGAATTTTTGTGCCGTCCTCAAAGCGCATAATCTTATCAACAATCTGGTCGATAGTCTGCTGGGTTATTTCCCTGCCGCAAACTGTGCAGTGCGGAATACCTATTCTTGCCCACAAAAGACGCAGATAGTCGTATATTTCGGTAACCGTGCCAACAGTTGAACGCGGATTTTTGCTTGTTGTTTTCTGGTCGATTGAAATTGCAGGAGAAAGCCCCTCGATGTAATCAACATCGGGCTTTTCCATCTGACCGAGGAACATTCTTGCATATGATGAAAGCGATTCAACATATCTTCTCTGACCCTCGGCATATATCGTATCGAAGGCGAGCGAGGATTTACCCGAGCCCGAAAGTCCCGTGAAAACAACGAGCTTATCACGCGGAATTTCGATATCAACATTTTTAAGGTTATGCTCTCTTGCGCCTTTTACAACAATGTTTTTATTCATTTTTTAACACCTCCAGAGCTTTTTTGCCCTCATCGGTTACGGGTTTTAACCAACCCAGCTTTATATAATGAATCAAGCATAAAATCATCTTGATTACATCCTCAAATATAAACATAACCGCATAGCAAGCCAAAAACGGCAGCTTTAAAACATATGCGGCAATAAGCGTTGCGGGAACTGAGGCAAGCCACAGCGCACCCAAATCGTATTTTGCCGCAGAAAAGGTGTCGCCGCCCGAACGGAATATTCCCACAATAAATGTAAAGCCGAGCATTCTTGCAGGCATATCAAGCGAATAAATGAGAATCATCATTTTTGCAGTGTAAAGCGTTAACTCGCTTATATTTTCCCCAAGATTAAAGAGGTTAACAATCTGTTCTCTCAACAGTATTGCGGCTAGTCCTACAACAAGCGACAACATTGGAACTATGATTAAAAATCTCTTTGAGTCGTCTATTCCCCGTTTTATTTCGCCCTGACCGATTGATTTTCCAATCATAACAGAGCTTGCTGAGCAGAAGCCTGCAAAGAATACAAAAGACATATTTTCAAAGGTTTTGAGAATAGTTACCGAGGCATAATATTCATATCCCATATTAGCCCAGACAACATTGAAAATGAAGGTTCCGAGTCCCCACAGCGATTCGTTTAATATAACGGGAAGCGCCTTGCTGAAAAACAGCTTCAAATCGGCAATACCGAAGATGAAAACGCTTTTCGGATTTGCTATAAGAATATTTTTTTCAACAGCTGAAATGAAAACTATAACTCCCACTCCGAGCCAGCTTGAAATAACGGTTGCAAGCGCTGCGCCCTCAACGCCCCTTGCGGTGAAGCCGCACTTACCGAAAATCATACAGTAATCAAGGAAGATGTTTGTTGCCGTTGTTATAATGGATGAATACATCGGCAGCTTTGCTCTTTCGGTTGACTTAAGAACAATGCTTAAAACATCGCTTAGTGCAAGCGCGGGATAAACAAAGCAAACGGTTTTTATATACCTTGCGCCTTCGCTGACTACTGAGGCGTTGCGGTTGAATATTGATATAACAACCTTCGGAAACGCAAAGCTGAAAAGAAAGAACGAAACGCTAAGTATGCTTGCAATGGTTATTGCAATTCCCATTGTTTTATGGATATTCTTTTTATCCTTAATGCCCCAATACTGCGAAACAAAAACGCCTGTTCCCGAGCAGATACCGAACATAACAAGATTCATCAGAAAGCTCCACTGCGAAGCCATTCCAACTGCCGAAAGGGAAACATCACCAAGCCTGCTGACAAACATAGTGTCAACAAGCGTGAATGAGCTGAAAAGCAGATTTTGAATTGCAACGGGAACCGCAATACGAAGTGCGTTTTTCCAGAAGGTTTTGTCTTTGAGTAAATGTGCCATAATTAGTTTGAAGTTTGGAGGGTGGAGTTTCGGGAGGGCTCTGCCCTCACCCGATTTATAATCAGCCGGCTGCAAGCCCCGAAATTCGTCATTCGTAATTCGTAATCGTAATTAGAATTATCCCTCGGATAATTCTTTAATCTTATCTCTCAGGAATGCGGCGTGCTCGAATTCAAGCATCTTAGCTGCTTCCTTCATTTCACGCGTGAGCTTTTCAATCATAACTCTGCGTTCCTTTGCCGTCATTCTAACGGATTTATCTATATTTTCCTTGCTTGTTATTTCGATTATGCCGCGAACATCCTTTTTGATTGTTTGCGGAATAATGCCGTGTTCCTTGTTATATGCCTCCTGAATTGAGCGGCGGCGAAGGGTTTCGCTTATTGCTCTTTCCATTGAAGGAGTAACAGAATCGGCATACATAATAACCTCGCCGTTTGCGTTTCTTGCAGCACGGCCGATGGTCTGAACAAGCGAGGTTTCGCTTCTGAGGAAGCCCTCTTTATCGGCATCGAGAATTGCTACGAGTGAAACCTCGGGGATATCAAGGCCTTCACGAAGAAGGTTAATTCCTACTAAAACATCGAAGTTACCGAGGCGCAAATCCCTGATAATTTCCATACGCTCGATAGTGTCGATATCGTGGTGCATATAACGAACCTTGATGTCGAAGCCTTCAAGATAGGCGGTTAAATCCTCTGCCATCTTCTTTGTTAGCGTTGTTACAAGAACTCTTTCACCGCGTTCGGTTCTGAGGTTAATTTCGGAAACGAGGTCGTCCATCTGGTCGTCGGTGGGTTTAACGGTTATATTCGGATCGAGAAGCCCTGTAGGTCTGATAACCTGCTCAACAACCTGAGTTGATTTTTCCTTTTCAAACGCGGCAGGCGTTGCCGAGGTAAAGATAACCTGATTGATTTTTGAATAGAATTCCTCAAATTTCAGCGGACGGTTATCAAAAGCCGAAGGAAGCCTGAAGCCGAAATCAATGAGGCTCTTTTTTCTTGAATAATCGCCGCCGTACATTCCGTGCACCTGCGGAAGCATAACATGGCTTTCGTCAACAAAGAGCAGAAAATCATCGGGGAAATAATCAAGAAGAGTAAACGGCGCTGCACCGGGTTTTCTGCCGGACATAATTCTTGAATAGTTTTCTATTCCCTTGCAGAAGCCTGTTTCCTGAAGCATTTCGATATCATTCATTGTGCGCTCTTTGATTCGCTGCGCTTCAAGCAGCTTGCCCTTGGATTCAAAATAGGCAACGCGCTCAACCATTTCCTGATATATTTCTTCAATCGCTTTTTTCATTTTTTCCTGCGAAACAACATAGAGCGAAGCAGGATAAATAGCGCAGTGGCTTAAAATTCCCTGAACCTTGCCCGTTAAGGGGTCTATTTCGCAGATTCGGTCTATCTCGTCGCCGAAGAATTCAACTCTTATTGCCGAGCCGCTGCTGCCTGCAGGAAAGATTTCAACCGTATCACCGCGCACGCGGAACTTATTTCTTACAAAATTGATGTCATTTCGCTCGTACTGAATATCAACAAGCCTTCTGATAAGCTCGTCCCTTTCCTTTGTCATCCCCTGACGAAGCGAAACAACCATATTCTGATAATCAACGGGGTCGCCTATTGAATAGATGCAGGAAACGGATGCAACTATAATAACATCGCGCCTTTCGGACAGTGCGGATGCGGCGCTGTGGCGAAGCTTATCTATTTCGTCATTTACGGCGCTGTCTTTTTCAATATAAGTGTCCGTTGTCGGAACATAGGCTTCGGGCTGATAGTAATCATAATACGAAACAAAGTATTCAACCGCGTTTTCGGGAAAGAATTCCTTGAACTCGCTGCAAAGCTGGGCAGCAAGCGTTTTGTTATGCGCCAAAACAAGAGTCGGTCTGTTAACCCTCTCAATAATATTAGCCATTGTGAAGGTTTTACCCGAGCCCGTTACACCCATTAAGGTTTGCTCTTTGTCGCCGCGAAGAACGCCCTGAGCAAGCGCATCAATCGCCTGGGGCTGATCTCCCGTAGGTTTAAAATTACTGACAAGTTTGAATTTATCCATATATTATGCACCCTGATTGTTTTGAGCAAAAATGTTTATTCAGCATATTATATATTATTTTAAAAAATATTGCAACTGTCAAAATTGACAATAATAAGCGTTTATTCTATAATAACGGTATGAAAAGAATTGAAGTTAAAAGCAACGACAGCAATCAGAGACTTGATAAGTTTTTGCTTAAAACCTTTGACAGCCTTCCGAAGTCGCTGATGTTCAAGCAGATTCGCAAGAAAAACATTAAAGTTAATAGAAAAAGATGCACACCCGAGCAGGTGCTTAACGAGGGCGATATAATTGAATTATATCTGCCCGACGATGTTCTTAAAGAGAAGGAAAAGCACTATGATTTTCTGAAAGCACCAAAGGAAATTGATATAATTTTCGAGGATGATAATATAATTCTGCTCAACAAAAAAAGCGGTATGCTCTGCCACCCTGAAAGGGGCGAATATGTTAACACGCTTATATCCTCTCTTAAGAGATATCTTTATGAGAAAAACGAGTGGAATCCCGAAAATGAAAACTCCTTCTCCCCTGCTCTTGCAAACAGAATAGACAGAAACACCTCGGGCATTGTTATGGGTGCGAAAAACTATGAGGCGCTGAAATTTCTCAACTCAAAAATCAAGAGCCGTGAGGTTAAGAAATATTACTTAACCATATGCGAGGGCAAATTTGATAAAGAAAGCGAAACGCTTGAGGGTTATCTTACCAAGGACGAAAGCAAGAATATGGTTTTTGTTTCGGATAACGAAACCGAAGGCGCAAAAAAGATTATCACAAAATACAGCGTGCTTGATTATGCAAACGGCTATTCGCTTGTTGAGGTTGAGCTTTTAACGGGAAGAACGCATCAGATAAGAGCGCACCTTGCACACATTGGTCATCCTTTGATGAACGACGGCAAATACGGCTCAAAGCACGGCAGGCTTTCGCAGGAGCTTTGCTCGTATAAGCTGGGATTTGAATTTGAAAACGCAGAGGATTTTGAATACCTTAACCACAGGGAATTTGAAATTAAGAACTGCGAAGTTTTAAGAAAATTTGAGGAGATAAAGCTTGAAAAATAAGTTCATTTCAATAATATCACCGCTATCCGTTATAATCGCATTAACGCTTGATACGGCGGTTGTTTATTACGGTGTTTATGCTGTGCAGAATATCGGCAAAAATGCATCTGCATTAAATATTGTATTTCTGATTATAGATATTTGCAGCATTTTTCTTGCGGTGTTTTACACCCGTGAGGTGCTTCGGCACGGCATTCGTTTTAAAGAAGATAGCTTTGAATTAACCTTCCTTGATGAAAACAACGCCTTTGAATACGCAAATATTGAAAGCGTTGAGGTTTTTAAAGACACAAAAGCGAGCTTCAAAAAGAATTTTGTTGACAGATATTCGCGCATTACTCTTAACCTTAAAGACGGAAACAGCGCAACGCTTGAGCTCGGACTTACAACAAAGAGAAAGCTCAAAAAGATTGAAAGCGAAATTAATTCAAGAATTGAGGCATAGAGCATTATGCAAAGCAAAAAACGGAGCCCACTCGGCTCCGTTTTTCAAGTTGTTATAAATACTTTCCTATAAATTCTTTAAGCTTTGCCTTATATTTTTCGCTTCCGATTAAGATGCTTTCGGCATGTGCTGCGCCGTTGACAATAAGCAAATCCTTTTCACTGCCGCAGGCATCATAAAGCTCGAAAGCCATTCTTGTCGGAACAAAATCATCTGCATCGCCGTGAACAAAGAGCATAGGCACCTTAGCCTCTGCAACGCTGTCTCTCACATTGGTATCCTTAAGGTCGAACTTTGCAAGTCTTTTATTCATTCTGTTGAACAGATAAAATGCAAGCGGCGCGGATTTAACAAGACCAACGGAATTGCATACGCTGATTAACTGGTCCTCTGCGCTTGTGTAGGCACAGTCCGACACAATGAGCTTAACCTGCTCGGGAACACGGGACGCCATTTTGCAAACCGTTGCACCGCCCATTGAAACGCCGTGGAGAATAATCTTTATATCCTTGCCGAAGCGCTCAACAAGATAGTCGAGCCAAAGCAGCATATCCTCGGACTCAAAGTAGTCAAAGCCCAGATAGTCGCCGTCGGAATCGCCTGCTGTAACATGGTCAACGCTCATAAAATTATACTTCATTTCCTCGTGATAGAAGCGAATAAAATTATACGGGTCGCCGCAATGGCTTGAACGGTAGCCGTGTGCAAACAAAACGAAAACATCGCTTTCTTCTTCTGACGCAAGGAAGTAGCCCTTAAGGTTGTTATCCCTGTTGTTTTTCATATCGATAATTTCGATATCCTTTGAGCTTACCCACTCGTTTTCACCTGCGTTGAACTTATGAATTTCTCTGAGTGATTTATCGCTTTTTTTGTTGCCCAGCCTCTTCATAATTCCCTGGGGAATTCTTTCGGCATACATAACATCAAGATAGCCGTGAATTGCAAATTCCGCAACTGCGGCAGCTCCGCCAATAGCAACAAGCGCGCCTATCAGCTTTTTATTCATCGATATTACTCCTTGGTTGTGACATCGGCAGTCGTTGTTGAAGGAACTGCTTTAACCTTCATTTCGCTATACTTATCCTCTTTGGATTTCATATCCTTTTTAAGAATTTTTTTGCCGTCGTATCTGATGTAGTACATTCCGAGGTGGTCGAAGGTATAGGTTGTATTATCGCCGTCTTTATGCTCTTTTTTAACAGTTGCAACAACCTCAATATAGTTTTCGCCGTCGATTTTAACGCCCTCGCCTGCAACCATAAATGAAGCCTTTTTTCTGTCCTTAGCGCTTAAACCGAGCTCTTTATCGGAATAGCTTTCAATAAGATTGATTGCGTCAGCCTCTTTGATAACGGCGGTATCCGTTGTCATTTGCGACGATGCTGTAGTTTTTTCCGTTGTTTTTTCTTTGTCGGGCTTTTTAGAAGAGCATGCAGTAAATGCACAAACAGCTATTGCCAGACAAATAATTATTGCTAAAACCTTTTTCATAAAAAACACCTCGAAATTTTGATTATTTTATATTATAGAGCAAACTTAAATTAAAGTCAATTCTCAAATGTGTAGGAGCTTACATCACTATAGTATGTGAAGTCCTCAACGCCGTTAGTATAAATTATATAGAATCTTGCGCTGAGAGTTCCCGTTTTTGAGGTTGAACCGTATTTCATCAGCTTTTCATAGCTTTCGTTATTTGTTGAAGCCTTAACCTTAACCGAAAAGCCCTCTTCATTCGTCTGACCGACTTTTTCAAGGAAGAGCATATCCTCGCTCATATTCTTTCCGTAGATAAAGCCGCTTTCCTTGATTGTGTATTCACTGTAGTTTTCAATAACTGCAATAAAATCACGGTAGGCATCATTATCCTCGCTCTGATGGTTTTCAACCTTGAGCGCATACGGAAATTCCTGCTTATCAAAGGTATCAAGCGAAATGCTGTGCTGAGCTTTGCCGAAATCAAGAATACTAATATCATCAAAGTCATTCTTTAATGCGAATGAATAATCCTTTGCGTTAACATAGCCGTTGCTATCAAAGTCGCCGTAGCTGCAAACAAGATTGCACTTAAGATTATTTCTGTTTACGGTTACATCAAAGCAATCGATAACAGCACCGTGCTTTTTTATTTCAATACTATGATTTCCGCAGAAAACAGGGTGAACAACAAACTGCCCCTTATCATTGGTTACCGCGCTGAGCTTGCCGTCGATATAAAGCTCTGCGCCGCAGATATAATAGTTATTCAGACTGTTAGCACTTCCGCTGAAATAATGCCCCTTGCTTTCAGCGCTGAGATATTCCTTATATGAATATCCGCAGTCGGTGCAGATGTAAACCCCGTAGGTATCATAGCAGCACGAGGGCTGTTCTTCGCTGTATTCAATACTTCTTGAATGCTCGCAGCCGAGCGAAGCATAGCTGATATTATGCTCTTTGAGATAATCCTTAGCAGCAGAATCGCTGTAAACATAGTATTTAATATTTGGCTCAGCGCCCTCGCTGAAGCAAATGGTTTTATCGCTTAATGCGGCAGCTCTTGTGCTGATAATCAGTTCTTTTACATTAACAGCGTCAACAAGAAGATAATCGCTGATATATGTTATATTCTTACCTATTACAACACCCGTTATTTTCTTCATAAACGGCTTCCACGGAACCTCGTTTTCTGAGGTATACGAAGTCATATAGCCGTTACCCGAAATTGATAGGGTTTTATTCTTTGTGGTGTAACGCCACTTAACGCCCATTCCGCAGTCGCCCTCATAGTATTCGGGAGGCTCGATATAATCGCCGATATATGAATCGCCGCAGACAGTGCAGGTGTAAATTGTATAGCCCTGCTCTTCATCTGTCGGGTCAACAACCTCGGCGAAATAATTATGCTTGCAGCCGAGCGCATTAAACGCTATTCCCTCGCGGTTGCAGTAAACCTCGGCGGCGGTATTGCGATAGCCCGAAATATAAAATTCATCGTTCATATTTCCGAACGCATTTTCGCCGATGCCGATAACATCAATATCAAATTCATATGAATCTATTTTTTTGCAGTTATTAAACGCATAAGCCCCAACGCTGTTTAAATGTTTCGGCATTTCAAACTCGGCGGTTTTCATATTATTAAAGGAATAAGCACCGATGCTTTCAACGCCGTCGTCTATTGAAACGCTTTTAATTCTGTCTGCAAACAGTTTCCAGGGCTGAGTTTGCTCTGTGAAATCCGCGGTGTTGCCGAATATTTCAACAATTCCTTCGGGTATTTTGCAGGAATAGCTTTCATTATCAGTGTAAACCATATCCGAAAGCTTCGGCATTCCGTTGCCGAAATAAATATCATAGCCGTCATCGCCTAAATCGGCTGAAAAATCGCATAAAATGCTGTAAACCTCATCCTTGCTGAAGGAGTTGTTTATGCTTTTGATATCTGCACAGGCGGCTGTGATATACGGAACGGAAAAAGATGTTCCGCTGTTTGTCATATATTTATCGTCGCTGCATTTATACGGGCATGCGGAAACTATTTTTCTTCCCGGCGCACAGAAATCAACAGCACTTCCGTAGTTTGAAAACGACGCAAAGGTTTGCATATCGCTTTCAACAGCCGAGGCAGTTATAACGCCCGGAGTTGCGGCAGGATATCTGTATTTAACCTCTTTTGCGTCGTTGCCCGCACTCGCGCAGACGCAAACATTCTTGCTTATTGCATTCTGAACGGCATATTTAAGCGCATTTGCGCCCGAGGATGCCGACATTGAAATATTTATAACCGAAGCGCCCTTATCAACAGCGTCATAAATAGCCGCAACAATAGCGGAATTTGACGCCTCACTTGAACCGAACGGAACAGCCTTATAGGGCAGAATTTTAACATTATCGGGTGTGTTATCCGCGATAATTCCGCAAACAAAGGTTCCGTGCGCATAATAGGAATCGTTCATCAAGGTGTTATAGTATGCATTGCTTCTGCCGTCATCGGAAAAATCATAGCCGTTTGAAACAAATCTGTTTGCCATAAGCTCGTGGTCGTACATAACGCCCGTATCTATAACGGCAACAATAACATCCTCTTTTTCCATACCGAATTTAGAAATAAACGAGGTTGTTCCCAGAGCATTGCTTCCAGACGGATAAACACTGCCTTTTTCAATACTGCCGAGGGTTGCTTTTGAATCGGCATCAACAGCAATTCCGTCTTTTTCTATCTGCTTATATGCCCTTTGTGCAGCCTCTTCGCTTTCATACTGCAAAACGGTTAAATCATGCTTTTTATCAACTGCGGCGGCAACGGCTGAATAGGTATTGCTTCCGCTGTAATTTGAAAGAATAAGCCTTTTGAGTGCAAATTCACCGTCGCTTTTAACATCGCCGTCATAGGTCTGATATATTTCAACCAAATCCGACACAAAGCTGTTTTGCGTATCATCGCTCAGCTTAACCTCGGAATTACTGAAAACGGCAAAAAAGGAGAATACAAACACAAAAGCCATCATTAATGACGCAATGATTTTTTTCATTATATATCCCCCTTTTTGATGATTTCTTTAATTATAGCATAATCGGTTGACTTATTCCACAAAAATATGTTATTTTATTAGTATAAAATCCGAAGGAGAATATTTATGGAAAACAAGAAATATGTTCCCACCAAGGAATGGATTGCATATTGCATAGCTGCCTGCGGTCAGGGAATGGTTTACGGAATTATGAGCTCCTATATTTCAGACTATTATCTGAATGTTTTGGCACTCAGTCCGCTTTTTGTATTACTTTTAATGTTTTTTGCAAGAATATGGGACGCAATCAACGACCCGATTATGGGCTTCATCGTTGACCACGCAAATCCGAAAAGAGGAAAGATTAAATCATATCTTCTTTATACTCCCCTTCCGATTGCAATATTAACACTGTTATTATTCAACGCGCCAAACCTTAACACCCCTGCAAAGCTTATGGTTTATGCAACAATTACATATGTTGCATGGGGTATGACATACACTGCCTGCGATGTTCCGTTCTGGAGTCTTCCGAATGCGCTTACTCCAAATGCAAGCGAAAGAGGCTCAATCATTTCACTCGGAAGAACAGTTAACGGTGTTGGCGCCGCAATTCCTCAGGCGCTGTTTATGCTGCTCGGACCCGTTCTTGCCGCTAACTTTGCGTTAACGGGAAAGGCGCTTGAGCAGAGAAAATACACAATAATTTCATTGATTTGTGCAATTATCGGAACACTTCTTCTAATAATTTCATACTTCAAAACAAAGGAAAGAGTTAAGCTTCCGCCTCCGCCGAAAAAGGATAAGAACACTCCGAATTCGCTTAAGCTTGTTTTCTCCTGCAAGCCCCTTATGCTTACAGCGCTTATGGGAATTCTTTCGGCTGCAAGATATCTTTTCCAGGCAGGCGCGGTTCATGTTGCAAGATATTCCTTCTTTATCGGCGATAAAGAAAAAATTAAAACATTAAAAGGCGCTGCACTTGAAGAAGCGCTTCAGGGCAACTTATCAAAGGTTTCGCTCTGCCTTGCACTTGCCAGCGCTGCAGGAATGTTCGGCGCAATGGTTTTAACCACACCGCTTATCAAGAAGTTTTCGTATAAGCAGATTATCATTGTTTCTTCGCTTATCGGCTCTGCTTCCTCGCTTGCAATGTGGTTTATCGGATATAACCACTTCTGGGCTTGCGTTGCTTGCATTTTCTTCTCAACAATCCCCTGCGGAACAATCAATGTTTGTGCATTCGCAATGACCGGCGACTGCCTTGACTATATGGAATGGAAAACGGGTGTTCGTTTAACAGGTCTCGGCTCGGCAATTCAGAGCTTTGTAACCAAATTCGGCAACGCCATTGCAACCTCGGCAATCATCGTTATGTATATGGTTGTTAAGCTTGATGTTGCATCAATCTCCGCAAAGGTTACCGCAAATCCGCTCGACCAGACTCCGCTTGTAAGAAACGGAATGTTCTCTATTATTTCGCTGATTCCTGCAATCTCGCTTGCAATCTGCATTATTCCTATGCTTTTCTATAATCTCACAGGAGAAACAAAGGAAAAAATGGAAAAAGAGCTTGCAGAACAAAGAGCAGCAAAAGGAATTGAAATTGAAGCATAAAAGTTTAAAAGGAACTGCTTTTGCAGTTCCTTTTTGTTATAACCGCCACCTTGATTGCATAGTATTACAGAGGTGGTAAAAATAAAGAATGGTATCAAAAGCAATAAAGCCGTTTTTTGCTTTGTTGCTTTTCTTTTGATTTTTTCGGCGGTTTTAGTTGCATTTATTAATCATATTAATAACGATGATTTTTCACCTGCTGCTTCGCACACTGTTTTAAGCAGATGGGAAAACGAAAACGGCAGAAGAGTTTACATTAACAACACGGATATTGAAAAGGAAATGCTTTGCACTGCAAGGCTTTCATCAATTCCGAGTTCGCAGACTAAGCTGATTATTAAAACGGAAAACCTCAGATTCACTCTGTTTACAAGAGGAAAAATCTTATTTAAAAACAGCGATAAAAGGCTTTGCGGATACGGAAAAAGCATACATATAATTGATATAAGCGACTTGAAAGATAAAAGCGAAATCAATCTTTTTTTAATCCCCGTAAAGGGTGAAAAAGGAAGAATTGAGGGCGATATTTTTCTCACTTCAAAAAACGATTATCTGCTTGATTTGATATGCAAAAATCAGAAAACGGCGCTTATTTTTATCTTGCTTTTTGTTACCGCTTTTGCGCTTGCCGTTATTGGCATTTTCGGTCTTTTCAGGAAAAAGAAAACAGCGCCGAAAGCGATGTATTTAGCGCTTTTACTCGCTGTTTGCGGTATAATTATTCTTTTGAAAAGCGATTTATCACAGTTTGTTTTAGGCGGTGAAATCACAAGGTATATCGCCCTTTACTCGTCATATTCCCTGCTTGGAATATTTGCCTGCTCTTTTATTTGCTCGCTGCTTAATTTCAAAAGCAGGGCAATAAGCTTATACTGTTATTCCGCTTTATTTTACAGCGTTTTAAGAGCGGTTTTATTTGCCGTTTTTTCCGTTGCGCTTTCAAGCTGCATAATCATTTCACATTTGTTTTTCTTCTTTGGAATAATACTTCCGATAATACTAAAGCTCTTCCGAATTCGGAAGAGCTTTAAAAACTATTTATGCTGTTTATCGTATTTCATACTCCAGACAACATACCAAACAAATATCAAATAAATTCCGAGCAAAACGCTAAGACCAATCAAGGTTCTGTTAAGCACCGCTCTGATTATTGAATCAGTTAGCGTTCCGTTTGTTAAAAACTGCAGAACCATAAGATTTGATTCTTCCTTTTCGCCTTTAAGGGTTATGCCGTTTTTAAGATAAATCTTTTCCTTTGAGGTGTCGTCATCCTCGTAATAATAAACCTTAAAAGCTTCAAGCGGCTGATGCTTTGTTTTATCATAATCCTTGTTTTTTTCGATATAGAGAGTCATCTCTTTATCATCAAAAACGGTTTTAATCGATTTTGGCATAATCATATATGCATAGTTATTATATGTTGGCATATTGGGGTTAATTGCAATTTTTGTTCCCAGTGTTAAAACAAACAATACGACTAATATAATGCCTAAAACTATTGCACATTTCTGCTGTTTGGTTTTGGCTTTTTTCTCTTTTTTAGCTTTTTTTGATTTTTCTTTTTTCTCTACTAAATCTTTAATTTCTTTATCTTCTGCCATTGAGAATTAGTCCTTTTTCTTCTTATTTTTCTTAGCTTCAAGCTTTGCCTTAGCCTCTTCAACTGCACGCTTCTGCTCTTCGGCAGCTTTTTTCTCTGCCTCTTCGCGTTCCTTTTCCTTCTTGATATCTGCCTGGCGCTCTTTTTCTTCTTTTTCAGCCTTTTTTGCAAGGCGCTCTTCTTCAAGCTCCTCATCGCTCTTTGCAGGAGCTTTTGCAACAAGCAGGTTTGCAACAAAGGCAACAACAAGAAGCGCTATTGCAACAAATATTCCCCAGGAAATACCGCCGCTGATATTATAAAGTGAAAACGTTCCGAAATTAACTGCAGTTTGTGAAGATGTATTACCAAGCCCTATCGAAAAGACAACTGCACTTGCTATTGCGCTTGCAATACTGAGCGCATCAAAAACAACCATTGACTTTGTTTTCGGGTGTTTGAATGTAAAAAGTATTAAGAAAAACGCTATTACGATAAACACCAGACTGAGCACCATAAATAGAATTGAAAGCATTGAAAACGTTAAAATACCGCTGTTGCCCTCATAAGCCATATTTGTGAAATAAAGACCTTTGTTTGCAAAGAAATCAGCAAAAACATTTATTAGCGATTTTCCCTCGGTAAACAATCCGATAACATCAAGCCCGATGCTCTCGCCGTCGCTTTTAAGATATCCCCAGGGAAGAATGTATCCGATTGCAGGAAGGAATGAAAGAATTATTCTCAGCCTTCTAAGCTTTGTTCCCCAGATTGAATAAGCAAGCATATTCATCGTTTTATAAAACGATACAAACTTTTTCTCGCTTCTTTGGGCGTCCTCTTCGAGTCTTCCCTCCCAGTTATAGTTTGGAATGCTCACTCCGCACTCAGAGCATTCTGCCTTCATATTATACCATTTAAGCTTTTTTCCGCAGTTGGGACAGGTGCTTGCCATAAACAGCGCTCCTTTTAATATATTCAAATTTCATTTTATATTGTTTTTCAAAAAATGTCAATAATTAAAGCAATAAATCAAATCTTATTTAAAACTATTGATTTAACCACCTCTCTATGATAATATAGTATTAATATTGATTAATGAAATGAGGGAATGGCTTTGGCTGAATCCATGGTCAATGAGCAGGTTACATCAGAAGAGCTTGAAGTGCTTGATAAGCTTGCTTACACGAAAAAGAACTATCTCACTCCAAAAGAAATTGCCGCCTATGTTTTGGTAAATTTCGGTCAAAAGAATCTCAGCCAGTTTATCGGCGCATTTAAAGAATTCTTTATGATTCAGTTTTTAAAGCTGAATACAACCGCATATGCCAACATAAATTTCTTTTCATCAATTTACGATGCTGTTGACGATACGATTTCAGGACTTATTATCGACAGAACCCGAACCAGATGGGGACGAATAAGGCCGTTTTTCATCCTTCCCCTGCCCCTGTGGGTTATCGGCGGATATATGATGTTTACGGCTCCCGGCGGCTTCACTTCAACTCAGAAGGTTATCTGGGCAACGGTTGCAATAATCATATACGGCTTGGGTATGAGCTATTTTGGCGCATGGGGACTTATGATATACAATATCACCCCCAACACCAATGAAAGAAATAACCTTATAACAATCACAAAGTTCTTTGAGCTTTTCGGAACATGGCTTCCCTCGCTTGTTCCTGTTCTGGTTACTGTTCTTCCTAAGATAAACAGCAAGATTACAATGAAGGGCGTTTACAGCGGATTTGCATATTTTATGCTTATTCTTGCCGCCGCGTTCTCTATTTTCGGCTTCTTTAATATGAGGGAGAGAGTTCCTCTTATGAGCCGTGCGGAAATGAAGGAAACCTCTGTTTTGGAATCAATCAAAAACATTTTCACAAACAGACCTCTTTTCGCAATTATTTTCGCCGAGTTTTTCAACTCCTTTAAATCTGTCGGCGGTTCTTCGGAGCAGTATTTCTGGCTCAATAACACCGGCTCACTTTTATATCAGACATTTTGCGGATTATTCACAGGTATTCCAAACTACGTAATGGTTCCCATTGCTGCAAAGCTTGTTAAAAAATTCGGAGCAAGATTAACCGCAATCGGCGCCGGGCTTTTCGGTTTCTTTGCATATATGGGATTATTCCTTATAGGATATCACCCATTCGGTCAGACCTTTGAGGACAATAAATTCCTCAATCTCGCATTCGTTATATTCGGACTTACAATCTGCGGACTTCCAAACAAAATTATCACCGTTGCAAACCCGATTTTAAGTGCAGAGGCACTCGACTGGATGGAATGGAAGCACGGAATGAGAAACGAAGCTCTTGTTACAACCGTTCAGGGTTATTTCACAAAGCTTGCAACCTCTGTAACGGGATGGCTTTCGGGAATGGTTTTAACCTGGATTCACTATGTTCCGCTTACAGACTCAATCGGAAACGCAATCCCTCAGACAGACCCCGGTATGCTTCGCGGTATTTGGGCAATCTTCTGTATTCTTCCTGCTCTTGCAAGAGGTCTTTACGGTGTAATGTTTATTTTCTATCCAATACACGGACAGCTTCAGCAGGAAATGATAGTTGAGCTTGCAGACATCCGTGCAAACAGACTTCACGAACAAAATAAATTAAACGCTGCTCAGGAAAGTGATGCAGAGTAAATAATTGAGCGTTACGCTACATAAAACTAAGGAGCTTTTTCTATGACTATGACACCGGTATTTATTATCACCCTCGCAGCCGGACTTGTTGCAATCGCTTTTGCATTATACACCGCTTTGTTTATAAACAAGCAGGACGCCGGTAATGAAAGAATGAAAGAGATTTCGGGAAACATTGCATCGGGTGCAAAGGCTTTTCTCTTCTCGGAATACAGAATTCTTATAATCTTTGCAGCAATTCTGTTTATACTTATCGGGATTCTTATTAACTGGCTTACTGCAGTATGCTTCATCGTTGGCGCTTTGTTCTCAACCCTTGCAGGTTATTTCGGAATGAGCGTTGCAACAAAAGCAAATGTTCGCACTGCACAGGCTGCTAAAACAAAGGGGCTCGGCGGAGCGCTAAAAATTGCCTTCGGCGGCGGCGCTGTTATGGGACTTTCAGTTGTTGGTCTCGGCGTTATCGGCATTACGGCAATATTCTTCATCCTTTATGCAACAGGAAAGCTTAACGAGGACGCAAACGGCGTGCTCAGCATATTAACGGGCTTCAGCCTCGGCGCTTCATCAATAGCTCTTTTCGCAAGAGTTGGCGGCGGTATATACACAAAGGCTGCCGATGTTGGCGCAGACCTTGTTGGTAAGGTTGAGGCAGGCATTCCCGAGGACGACCCGAGAAACCCCGCAACAATCGCAGATAATGTCGGCGATAATGTTGGTGACGTTGCAGGCATGGGCGCGGATTTATTTGAATCCTATGTTGGCTCGATTATATCAGCAATAACCCTTGCATTTGCTTCTTCACAGTTTGTGCAGAATTCATCATTGGGCGTAAAGCCGATTCACGCAGCGCTCTTCCCGCTTATTCTTTGTGCGGTTGGAATTATTGCTTCTGTTTTCTCAACCTTCATTGTTGCAAATTCAAGAGGCAACGACCCTCAGAAATCGCTTAACATCGGCGAATATGTTACAACGGGTATTGTTGTAATCGCATCTTGCATAATGAGCAAGGTTATTTTCGGCGGTTTCGGCGCTTTCATTTGCGTTTTTGCTGGACTTGCAGTCGGAACTCTTATAGGAAAGCTCACCGAGGTTTACACCTCTGAAAAATATAAAACAGTTAAAGGCATTGCCGAATCTTCAAAAACAGGAACGGCAACAAATATTATCAGCGGTATTGCAGCAGGTATGCGCTCAACCGCATTCCCGATTTTCTTTATTGCGATCGGCATTCTTGTTTCTTATAAATGTATGAATCTCTACGGTATTGCTCTTGCAGCAGTTGGTATGCTTTCAACAACAGGAACAACCGTTGCAGTTGACGCATACGGACCCATTGCAGATAACGCAGGCGGTATCGCAGAAATGAGCGAGCTTGAACCCGAGGTAAGAGAAATTACCGACAAGCTTGATTCCGTCGGCAACACAACAGCTGCAATCGGCAAAGGCTTTGCAATCGGCTCTGCCGCTCTTACAGCACTTGCACTCTTTGCTTCCTATGCACAGTCGGCACATATTAGCTCTGACGGTATGAGCATACTCGATTCAAAGGTTGTTGTTGGCTTATTCATCGGCGGAATGCTTCCCTTCCTCTTCTCTGCTTTCACAATGAGCAGTGTTGGCAAGGCAGCAAACAAAATGATTGAAGAGGTTCGCTCTCAGTTCAGAGAAAAGCCCGGCATCCTTGAGGGAACAGAAAAGCCAGACTATAAGAAATGCGTTGCAATTTCAACAAGGGCTGCACTTCACGAAATGGTGCTTCCCGGAATAATGGCAATCATCTCTCCCCTGCTTGTTGGCTTCCTTCTCGGCGTTGAAAGCCTTGGCGGACTTCTTGCAGGCGCACTCGTAAGCGGCGTTATGATGGCAATATTTATGGCAAACTCGGGCGGTGCCTGGGATAACGCCAAGAAATACATAGAAAGCCTTAAGGACGGCGGTAAGGGCAGTCCTGCACACAAGGCTGCAGTTGTTGGCGACACGGTTGGTGACCCGTTCAAGGATACCTCAGGACCGTCAATCAACATTCTTATCAAGCTTATGACAATAGTTTCACTTGTTTTCGCACCTGCGTTTATCAGTGTAAACGGCGGTTTGGGATTGCTTGATATGCTGTTTAAATAAAACAAAAAGAGCTGTTTCACAACAAGTGAGACAGCTCTTTTAATGTATCAGCTCCTAAAACCTAAAACCTAAATATTGATATCCAATTCTATCGGGCAGTGGTCAGAGCCCATAATATCCGTATGTATTTTCGCATCTACGAGTTTATCATCGAGGGATTTGGAAGTGATGAAATAATCA